>CAUJGC010000321.1 GCA_963169075.1 Myxococcota bacterium | reverse complement strand
CCCCCCCCCCCCCCCCCCCCCCCCCCCCCGCCGGAGGCACCCCACAAAAACAACACAAATGGACACGCAAAGCGTGTCTATTTTGATGGATCTATAGACATTCGGCGCCAGGTCGCCCCCGGCGCCTCACCTACGGGAGCGCGCCGGACTCCTCGCCTTCCAACCCGTCGCGCGGCGCGGGGAGCCCTTCGGGCGGCGCGCTGCTCGCCGGAGCCTCCTCCGGCGCGCCCTCAGGCGCCGCCGCAGAGACCGGCGGCGCGCTGGACGGCGCCGATGCAGGCGTCGATGCAGGCGCCGAAGGCGCGCTGGACGGCGGTATCCCGGACGTATCCGGGCGGATCACAGGCGCCGAAGCGGCGCTCCCCGGCGGCGCCTCGGGTCCAGGCGAGGCGCCCAACCCAGGCGGCGCGTTGAGCGCCTTGAGGCTCCCGAGGATGCGGTCAAAGACCACCTCGTAGCGTCGCTGCTGGCTCTTCTCCGCGTAGAGGGTCACGAGGATCGCGCGACCGCCCACCTCCAACACCAGCGTCCTGAAGTAGACATCAGCGCCCTCGTTGGGGAGACGGCCTGACCCCTCGCTCGCGAAGCCGCTCAAGCCGTTGGCCTGATAGGGTTCGTTGCGGGGTGAGGGCGTCACCGCATCCAGGGGGACGAACTCCTTGACGTGCTGGGCCAGATACTCCGGGCGCACGGTCGGCTCGGTGACCAGGATCACCATCGCCGCGTCCTCCAGCACCGGGAGCGCCGTCAACACCGCGCCGTCGCTCAGCATCGCGCTCGCGCCAAGCTCCTCGCCTGGGGCGACCGTCAGCGGATCACGACCCGGCTCGCGAAAGCGCACCGTCCAGTCTCCAGGCACGGCGAACTCAAGCTGCGCCTGCCTGAACGTGACGGTCCTCCATTCATCCGATGCACAGCAACCAGCCAGCATCGAGCCCAGGAAGGCGGCCAGCGCCAACACCAGACACGTCCAGCTCGCTGTGCGGACGCCTTCTCTCAAGAGCATTGATCCTGTCGACCTGTTCGACGCGGTTGAACTTGCATCTCCCCGCACGACGCTCGCAAGGACCGGCCAGCGCCGACGGCGTCTGGAGGTGGCGGCCCAGGTTACGCCCCAAGGTATCACATCACCCCCCTGCGACGCAACGCGTACGCAACCTCGCCGTCACCACGGCCTCCTGACCAGGCGCCGACCTGCTCACTCGACATACTTCAGCTCGAAGCTGTCGAAGTCCTTGGCGATCGCGCTGGGCGCGAAGGTGCCCTGAACCTCCTTCAGATAGACCTCGGGGCGCATGATCTTCGGGGAGACGTGGGTGATCACCAGCTCCCGCGCGCCGGCGTCGCGCGCCATCTCCGCCGCGTCCAGCATCGTCGAGTGACCCCGCGCGTGGGCCAGCTTACGCTCCTCGGGGCCGTAGGTCCCCTCATGCACCAGCAGATCCACCCCCTCGGCCAGCCGCAGCGTCCCCTCGCAGGGCTGCGTGTCCAGGCAGTACGCCACCGAGAGCCCGCGCCGAGACGGCCCCAGCACCTCCTCGGGCCGCACCTCGCGACCATCGGGCAGCTGCACCGCCTCGCCGCGCTGGAGGCGCCCGTAGAGCGGCCCGGACGGGATGCTCAACGCCTGCGCCCGCGCCACGTCGAAGCGACCCGGGCGATCCGGCTCGCTCAGGCGGTAGCCCCAGCACACGATCCGGTGCTTGAGCCGGTCGGCGGTGATCGTAAACCCGGGCTCGGCGTACACCACGCCGGGCTCCTCCACCTCGATCAGGTCCAGCCGGTAGCCCACCCCCAGCGCGCCGACCTTCTGGAGCGCCCGGATGTAGGTCACCAGCCCGCGCGGCCCGATCACCGTCAGCGGCTCCGTCCGCTGGTTCAGCTGGAGCGTCCCCAGCAGCCCCGGCAGCCCGTTGATGTGATCCCCGTGGAAGTGCGTGATGCACACCAGCTTGATCGGCCCGGGGCGCAGCGTCGAGCGGGTCAGCTGCACCTGGGTCCCCTCGCCGCAGTCGAAGAGGATCACCTCGCCGTGACGGAAGAGCGCGGTGCAGGAGACGCCTCGCTCGGGGGTGGGCTTCCCCGAGCCGGTCCCCAGGGTGTGAAGGGTGATCATGAGTCGCTCCTGGGCCTTGGTCCTGCCGCGATGCTCGCCCCTCGCGTCGCGCGAGCGCCTGTCTTATGCGCCCTGGCCTGCAAATTCAAGCCGCAGCCCTCAGCCGGGGTCTTTGATGCAGAGCCCCAGCGTCCGGCTGATCGGATAACAGCGCGTCCCCGGCACATCCGCGCAGGTGTCCTGCCCCCGCTCGCAGTAGCGCGTGCAGATGTTGGCCTCGTCCGCGGCGCCCAGGTAGGTGAAGCAGAGCGCCGCCTCGGGGGTGCAGTCGTCCGACGTGTCGCAGAGGCCGCCCAGCGCCACCTCCCCGTTCCCCTCAAAGTCCACGCACGCCCCGCGCTCCTCATCGCAGGCCAGGCGCAGCGGCGAGGTCTGCTGACACCCCCGAGCCTCCATCCGGCAGTCGGAGAGGGTGATCTGGAGCGAGAGGCTGTAGGGCGTCTCCACGTCGCCGCGCCCCCCGGGATACTGGTTCAACCGCACGAAGTAGCGACCCGCGCTCAGGAACTCGCCATAGGCCACCTCCGGGCGACGATCCGGCGAGACCCCGCTGAAGTGGAGCGCGCCCTGGGCGTCGTAGACGTAGATGTCCACGTCGGCGCCGAGCGAGCGCGCAAAATCTGCGGCGATCCGCACCGTCGAAGACGGCGCGGTCAGCTCCAGCGTGTACCAGTCCTCATCCGCGTCGCAGAGCAGCAGCCCATCGAAGGCCGCCTCACCGGTCTCCCCCACCTCCAGCGCCGCCCCCAGGCTCGACGAGCCGTTCTCAGCGCCGTCTGGAGCCGCGCCTGCGCCGCAGGACGTCGGCTCGCCAGCCAGGAGGCAGAGCCCGCCCTCCCGCTCATCCTGGTGGATGCAGGTCTCCCCCTCCTCCGGGCACCCCGCGTCCAGCGTGCACCCGCGCGAGACGCAGCGCCCGGCGGCCTCGTCGCAGCGGAAGGCGAAGGAGCACGCCAGATCGCTGGAGCAGGGCGGCGCGCAGATCCCCTGACCCCGCAGCTCCTCATGGAAGATGCAGTAGCTCCCTGGCGCCAGCGCCGCGCACTCGGCGTCCTCCGCGCAGAAGATCGTGCAGCTGTTGTCGCCCGCCCCGGGGCTCCCCTCGTAGCACCCCGCCGAGCCCGGCGCGCAGTCCCCGTCGTCATCGCAGGCCTCCAGGAGCCCCTGCGTCCCCTCGGCCTCCAGCCCCACGCAGCGCCCCGAGGCCACATCGCAGAACTCACGGGACGCCACCCCGGTGCACTCCACATCCGACGCGCACCCCCCCGCCACCTCCCGCACCTCCAGCGTGTAGCGCGTCGAGGTCGCATCGGACGCGGGCGGCTGGTGGACCACCACCAGATACTCCCCGGCAGGCAGCGCGTACCCCTTGAGCACCTTCACGCCGGCCCCCCCGCTCCCCTGGCCGAAGGGGCGCCCGGACGCGTCGAAGAGGTACACCTCCACCGCGTTGTCCGTCGCGTGCCGCAGCGTCACCTCCACCCCCGACTCCGGCCCCACCGTCACGCGGAAGTAGTCCTCATCGGCGGGGCAGATCCCCAGCGGCCCCACCTCCGCCGCGCCGCCCTCCAGCGTGAGCGGCGTCGCAGACGCCGCCGACTCGTTCGGCTCATAGCCCGCGTCGGCGCCGCACGACGGCGCCACCTCCGCCGCGCAGAGCCCCTCCACCAGCGAGCAGGCGCGCCCCTCCGGGCACGACCCGCCCGGCCCGCACGCCACGCGCACCGTGAGCGCGTAGGCCGTCTGAGACCCCTCCACGCTCGCCACCTCCACATAGTAGAAGCCGTCGCTGGGCGCCTCGAAGCGCACCGACTCCGCCTCGAAGGGGCGCGCCGACGACGCCAGCGCCGCCGCGCGCCCCTGACCGCCGGGCCCGTAGGCGTAAAGCTCCATGTCCCCGAAGCCGGGGTTGAAGTCCGCCCGCACCACCAGCGTCTGCCCCGCGCTCGCCTCCACGGCGTACCAGTCGCTCGTCTCCGGGCAGAGGTAGAGCCCCCCCTGCGCGAAGTCCGAGGTGATCGTCCGCGCCTCACCCGGCGCGTAGTTCGGCGCCAGCGGATCCTCCAGGCTGCACGCGGGCTCGAAGGCCACGTCCGGGGGCGCATCCGCCCCCACCTCCTCCGCCGCTGCGTCCTCCCCACCGGCTGCATCAGCGTCCTCGCCCCCCGAGGCAGCGTCCTCCTCCGGGGTCACCGCCACCTGCCGCGCCGCGTCCTCGCCATCACACCCTGGCCCAAGCCCAAGCGCCACACACCCCAGCACCCCCCAGACCCCCAGGCTCACACCCAACGAACGCGTCATCATCCCT
>CAUJGC010000320.1 GCA_963169075.1 Myxococcota bacterium | reverse complement strand
CCGGCCCCCCCCCCCCCCCGGCACCCCCGTTCATCTGGCGCGGCGCCGGAGGAGCCACCCGAGCAGGCCCAGAGTCGCCCCGAGGAGGGGGAGCGGCCAGCGGGGCGTGGCTGCGGGGGTGGCGCAGCCGCAGTCCTCCCGGCTGATCAGCTCGACGTCGGGCCCGTCGTCCGCGCGGTCCAGGGGGTCGTCACCCGCGAGGAGCTCATCGCCGTCGAGGACGCCGCCGCCGTCGGTGTCGGGGTTGTTGGGGTCCGTCTCGCCGTCATCGTGTCGTCCGTTGCCGTTGAGGTCTTCGCCGCTCACGCAGACGCCGGGCACCTCGGCGGCGCCGTCGCAGGCGCCGTCTTGATCTGTGTCGGGAGAGCGCGGATCGGTGGGGTTCTCGCCGTTCACCTCGACGCCGTCGTCGATGCCGTCTTGATCGGTGTCGGCCTCACAGGGGGCGGTGCCGAGCGCGCCTTCCCGGGCGTCGGAGAGGCCGTCGCCGTCGCAGTCGCCGTCAACAGGCGCGTCCACCAGGACGGTGTCGGCGCTGGCGTTGTTGTCGAGGTCGGGGTCGAGGAGGTCGTCTCCCGCCAGCTCGACGCGCGCGCGGTTCTCCAGGGCCTGGGGTGCGTCGAGCGCGGCGCGTCCGACGACGCGGAGGGTCACCCGCGCGCCCGGCCCCAGGTCCAGCTCGCTCCAGATGCCCGTCCCGGGGTCCAGGGCGCCCGAGGAGGGCTCGAAGCGGACGTCCTCCAGCCCCGCGGGGAGGTCCTCGATGAGGCGGACCTGGGCGACCGGGAGGGGGCCGGCGTTGGTGAGGGTGATCACCCACGCGACCTCCTCGCCGGGGTTCGCCTGCGTCGCCTCGGCGGTCTTGTCCAAGGCGAGGTCGGCGGTGCCCTGGACGTCGAGGGTCAGCTCGGCCTCGGCGGGCTCGATGAGGTGCTCGCTGTCGGCGCGGGCGGTGAGGGTGGCCTGGGGCCAGGCCTCCCCCTCCAGGAGGAAGCGGAGGGTGGCGTCGCGGCGCTCGCCAGGCTCCAGGGTCTCCTCCAGGGTGCAGCGCAGGGCGTCGTCGTCCAGCTCGCAGCGCCACGCGTCGCCCTGGGTGTCGCTCCAGACGACGCCCGCAGGGAGGTCGAGGGCGACCTCCAGCGGGCCGGGGAGGCTGGCGCGTCCGACGTTCTCGGCGCCGAGGAGGACCGCGATGAGGGAGCCGGTCTGGGGGCTCGCGTCGTCGCGGACCTCCAGGGTGAGGCGCAGCTCAGGCACGGCGGCGTCGAAGGGGTCATCTCGCAGCACAAGCGCCGCAGGAGGCCCCGCGACGGCCAGGTCGCCGTCGGGCTGGGCTGCGGCGGTGAAGGCCT
Organism: Myxococcota bacterium; assembly: GCA_963169075.1. Classification (GTDB taxonomy): domain Bacteria; phylum Myxococcota_A; class Bradymonadia; order Bradymonadales; genus CAUJGC01. The sequence continues at coordinate 19,071 of CAUJGC010000320.1, read as the reverse complement.
CCTCGCCTTCCTCCAGCGCGTCCCCCAGGAGGGTCAAGGGGACCTCGACGGAGGTCTCGCCGGGCTCCAGAATGATCGGCACCTCGCCCCAGGGGGCGTAGTCCAGGCCAGCGGTCGCCGTGCCGTCCTGCGTGGAGAGGGTGGCCGTCACGCGCCGCCCCGAGGGGGCGTCCAGCGCGACCACCAGCGCGACCTCCGCAGCGCCCTCCCGGGGCTCCTGGAGCGTCTGGGGGAGAACGGCGAGGAGGGGCGGGAGGTCGTCATCGAGGAGGGTGATCGTCGTGAGGAGGCGCTCGGTGGCGTCCTCGCCTTCGGTCTGGAGGTCATCGCAGGTGATCTCCAGCGTCTCGTCGTCTTCGTCGAGGGCGTCGGGGAGGAGGGTGACGGAGAGCGTGGCCTCCTGCTGGCCTGGCGCGAAGGTGAGCGTGCCGTCCTGGACGGGCGCGAAGTCGCTGCCGCCCGTCGCGCTGCCGTCCCGCGTCGCCCAGGCGACGCGGAGGGTGCGCCCGGCGGGCGCGTCCAGGCGCACCCGGAGGGTGACCTCGGCGGGCTCGGCGGGCTCGGGGGCCGTCAGGGGATCGGCGCTGAGGCGCGGGGCGTCGTCGTCGTCGAGGAGGGTGCCGATGGCCTCGGCGCGCCCCAGGGTGGCGCCGGTCGGCTCCTCCAGGCGGAGGGTGAGGCGCTCGGCGCCCTCGAAGAGGGCGTCGTCGAGGAGCGGGACGCGGATCGTCGCCCGCGTCTCCCCCGGCGCCAGCGTCACCTGCGCCTCCGGCGCGGTGAAGTCGGCCCCCTCGCGGGCCTGCCCATCGTCCTCGCCGCCCTCCACGACGACGCGCGCCTGGACGGTCTGCCCGGCGGGCGCGCTGAGGGTGACCTCAAAGCGGAGGTCCGCGTCGCCCTCGCTCGCGCTCGCGTCGCTGACCTGCAGCGCAGGCGCGTCGTCGTCGTCGAGGAGGACCAGCTCGCCCAGGGCGTCCTCCAGCGTCGCGTTCACCGGGGCGCTCAAGCGCACCCGGAGGCGCTCGTCGGCCTCGCTCAACACATCCCCCACCACGTCCACCGCCACCGTCTGCGCTGTCTCCCCCGGCGCGAAGCGCACCTCGCCGCTGGCCGCCGCGAAGTCCTCGCCCTCCTGCGCGGTGTCGCTCTCGGCGCGCCACGCGGCGCGGACCTCCAGCCCGCTGGGCTCCAGGAGGCGGACCTGCAGGGTGACGCGCTGCGTGCCCTGGTCCCCCTCCTGCGCGCTGGCGTCCTCGATCACCAGCCGCGCAGGCGCGTCGTCGTCGCGCACCGAGGCGCTGGCGCCCTCCGCGCTGAGGACGGCGTTGACCGGATCGCTCAAGCGCAGCGCGAAGCGCTCCTCGCCTTCGTGGAGCGCGTCGTCGAGGAGCGCGATCAAGACCTCCTGGCGGGTCTGCCCCGGGGCGAAGGTGAGGGTGCCGCTGGCCGCCTCAAAGTCCTGCCCCGCCGCCGCGGTGCCGTCTTCGGTCGCCCAGCGGACGGTGACCTGCTGCCCCGAGGGAGGGAGGAGCTGCACCGCGAAGATCGCCGCGCCGTCGCCCTCGCCTGCGGTGATGTCCGCCGCCGAGAGGGTCGGGGCGCCGTCGTCGTTGAGGAGCGTGATCGTCGGCCCAAGCGCAGGCAGGGCCACGTTCACCGGCTCGCTGAAGGCCAGCGTCAAGGTCTCATGGGCCTCGTCCGTCGCGTCCCCGAGGAGGGTGAGCGGGACGTCGATGAAGGTTTCGCCTTCATTTATTGTAAAAATGCTATCAAATTCAATGTAATCTTCGCCGGGCTGCGCGGTGCCGGGGACGGTGCGGACGCGGAGCGAGGCGTCGCGTCCGCTGGGGGCGTCGAGGCGCAGGCGGATGGGCTCGACGCGCGCGCCCTGGTCCCCTTCGGAGAGCTGGGCCGAGGCGGCGCTGAGGGTGGGCAGGGGGTCGTCATCCGAGATGATGACGGCCACGCCCGCGATGCTTGGCGAGGCGTTGGCGACGGCCCCGAGGGCGACGGTGAAGGTCTCCTCGCCTTCGTCGAGGGCGTCGTCGAGGATGGTGACGCTGATGGAGGTGCTGGTCTCGCCGGGTGGGATGGTGGCGGTGCCGCTGTTGACGGCGACGAAGTCCTGCCCTGCGGTGGCGGTGCCGGAGGCCGTGTTCCAGGCGACGGTGACGGGGAGGCCGCTGGGGGCGTCGGTGGTGAGGGTGATGCTGGCCTGGGTGTTGGCGCCGTCGGCGCCCTCGCTGACGCTGACGCTGGCGCTGACGCTGCCGAGGTTGGGCGGCGCGTCGTTGTCCCGGATCGTCCCCAGCGCGGCAGGCTGGCCGAGGGTGGCGCCCTGGGGGGCGCTCAGGCTCAGCGTGAAGGTCTCATCCGCCTCGAAGAGGGCGTCCTCCAGGATCGAGACGGCGACCGTGCGCTCGGTCTCTCCCGGCGCGAAGGTGACGCTGAGGGGCGCGAGCGCGGCGTAGTCGAGCCCGGCGCGCGCGCTGCCGTCGTCGGTGCGCGCCTGGACCTGCACCGGGCGGCCCGAGGGCGGGTCCAGGCGCAGCGTGAAGCGCACGCTCCCGTCGCCCTCGCCTGCCCCCGCCGGCGCGAGGCTCAGGGCGGGCAGGGCGTCGTTGTCGCGGATCGTGACGGCTGCGCTCGGCGGATTGGCGAGGGTGGCGTTTACAGGGGCGCTGAGGGCGACGGTGAAGGTCTCGTCATCCTCATCCAGGAGGTCGTCCAAAAGGCGGACCTCCACGGTGCGCTCGGTGGTGCCCGGCGGCAGCTCAAGCAGGGCCTCGTCCAGGGGCAGGAAGTCCTCCCCGGCGCGCGCGGTGCCGTCCTGCGTGCTGGCCCGCGCGGCGACGGTCCGCCCCGAAGGGGCCGAGAGCGCGAGGCGCAGCACCGCGAAGGTGACAGGCTGCTGCTCGCCCTCGGTCACGGTCACCCCCGTGAGGGTGAGGGCAGGCGTGGCGTCGTCATCCCGGATGGTGCCGATGGCCTGATCGACGCCGAGGGTGGCGTTTGTGGGGTTGGCGAGGCGGAGGGTGAAGGTCTCGTCGTCCTCGTCGAGAGCGTCGCCGAGGACGGTGACGGTGAGGGTCTGTGAGGTGGTGCCCGGGGGGAAGGTGAGGGTGGTGTTTGTTATAGCTGTGAAATCCGCGTTGGATACAGCGGTGCCGCCGAGGGTGGAGGCGTTGACGGTGACGGCGCGTCCGGAGGGTGCGGAGAGGGAGACGGTGAAGGGGAGGGGGGTGTTGGCGGCGGTGCCTTCGGTCGCGGCGGCGGGGGCGACGGAGAGCGAGGGCGCGGCGTCGTCATCGCGGACGGTGACGGTGGCGGTGGCGCGTCCCAGCTCGGCGGGTTGGGGGTTGGAGAGGGTGAAGGAGAGGTTCTCGTCGTCCTGGTCGAGGGTGTCTGGGAGGAGGGGGACGGCGAGGGTGGCCTGGGTCTGTCCGGGGTTGAGGGTGACGGAGGTCGGCGCCTGGCCGACGTAGTCGCTCCCGGCTGTCGCGGTGCCGTTGGCGGTCCGCCAGGAGAAGGTGACGGGGAGGGCGCTGGGGGCGGAGAGGGTGACGGTGAGGCGCGCCTGCGCGTCGGCTTCGCTGACGGTGAGATCGGCGATGGAGAGGCTGGGCGCGCCGTCGTCATCGGCGATGGTGGCGGTGGCCTGGGCTTGGGCGAGGGTGACGTTTGTGGGGTTGGTGAGGCGGAGGGCGAAGGTCTCGGCGCTCTCGTCGAGGTCGTCCCCGAGGACGATGACGGTGGCGCTCTGGGAGGTGCTGCCGGGTGGGAAGGTGAGGGTGAGGTTGGAGAGGTCGGTGTAGTCCTGGCCCGCGACGGCGGTGCCGTCCTGGGTGTTGGCGGTGAGGGTGATGGTCCTGGCGCTGGGGGCGCTCAGGCGGAGGGTGAAGGTGGCGGGTTGGGTCTCGCCTGCGTCGCCTTCGAGGGTGGTGATGTCGTCTGCGGTGAGGGTGGGTGGGGCGTCGTCATCGCGGAGGGTGACGGTGGCGGCGGGGGGATTGGCGAGGGTGGCGTTGGCGGGGTTGGAGAGGGCGACGGAGAAGGTCTCGTCGTCCTCGTCGAGGTCGTCGCCGAGGAGGGTGACGGTGACGGTGTGGGAGGTCTGTCCGGGGGGGATGGAGAGGAGGGTGGGGGCTTGCGGCGCGTAGTCGAGGCCCGCGGTGGCGGTGCCGTCCTGGGTCTGCCAGGTGGCGGTGACGGCGCGGCTGCTGGGACCGGAGAGGGTGAGGGTGAGGGTGAGGGGCTGGCTCTGCGCGGCGGGGCCTTCATCGGCGGCGGCGGCGGCGATGGAGAGGGTGGGCGTGGGCTCATCGTCGAGGAGGGTGAGCTCCTGGGCGGCGCCGAGGGTGGCGTTGGTGGGGAGGGTCAAGGCGAGGCGGAGGCGCTCGTTGGGCTCGTCGAGGGTGTCGTCGAGGAGGTTGACCTGGACGTCGCGGGTGGTGGCGCCGGGGGGGAAGGTGAGGGTGTCGGTGAGGGGCTCGAAGTCCTGTCCGGCGGTGGCGGTGGAGCCGACGGCCTCGACGCGGACGGTGATCGTCTTGCTGGAGGGCGCGGAGAGGGCGACGCGGAAGGTGGCCTGGGGGGTGCTCTCGGTGAGGGAGGCGGGTGTGGGTGTGGAGGTGAGGGTGGGTGGGGCGTCGTCATCGCGGAGGGTGACGGTGGCGGTGGGGGGATTGGCGAGGGTGGCGTTTGTGGGGTTGGCGAGGGTGACGGAGAAGGTCTCGTCGTTCTCGTCGAGGTCGTCGCTGTTGACGCTCACGGGGAGGGTCTGGGAGGTGGCGCCAGGTGGGAAGGTGAGGGTGAGGTTGGCGAGGGCGGTGAAGTCGGCGGGCGCGGCGGCGGTGCCGTTGAGGGTGGAGGCGCTGACGGTGACGGGGCGTCCGGAGGGCGCGGAGAGGGAGACGGTGAGCTGGGCGGTCGTGTTGGCGCCTCCGCTGCCTTCATCCAGGGCGAGGTCGTTGATGGTGAGGACGGGCGTGGCGTCGTCGTCGCGGATGGTGCCGGTGGCCTGATCGACGTTGAGGGTGGCGTTTGTGGGGTTGGCGAGGCGGAGGGTGAAGGTCTCGTCGTCCTCGTCGAGGGCGTCCGCGAGGAGGGTGACGGTAGCGGTCTGGGAGGTGGTGCCCGGGGGGAAGGTGAGGGTGGTGCCCGTTATGACTGTGAAATCCACGTTGGATACAGCGGTGCCGCCGAGGGTGGAGGCGTTGACGGTGACGGGGCGTCCGGAGGGGGCGGAGAGGGAGACGGTGAAGGGGAGGGGGGTGTTGGCGGCGGTGCCTTCGGTCGCGGCGGCGGGGGCGACAGAGAGCGACGGCGTGGCGTCGTTGTCGCGGATGGTGCCGAGGCCAGTGTCGTCGTCGAGGGCGGCGTTTGTGGGGCTGGAGAGGCGGAGGGTGAAGGTCTCGTCGTCTTCGTCGAGGTCGTCGCCGAGGACGGTGACGTTGGCGGTCTGTGAGGTGGTGCCTGGTGGGAAGGTGAGGGTGAGGTTGGAGAGGGCGGTGTAGTCGAGCCCTGCGACGGCGGTGCCGTCCTGGGTGTCGAGGGTGGTGGTGACGGTGCGTCCGGAGGGGGCGGAGAGGGAGACGGTGAAGGCGAGGGTGGTCTGCGCGCCTGCGTTGGTCTCGACGACGGCGACGTCGTTGACGCGGAGCCTGGGGAGGGGGTCATTATCGCGTATAGTGCCGAGGCCGTTGGGATCGGCGAGGGTGGCGTTGGTGGGGTTGGAGAGGCGGAGGGTGAGGGTCTCGTCGTCTTCGTCGAGGAGGTCGCCGCGGGCGATGACCTGGAGGGTGGCCTCGGTGTCTCCGGGGTTGAAGGTGAGGGAGCCGGAGAGCTGTGTGTAATCAGCGGGCGCGGTGGCGGTGCCGTTGAGGGTGGCGTAGCTGACGGTGACGGGGAGGCCTGCGGGCGCGGAGAGCTTGACGAGGAAGGGGAGGGGGGTGTTGGTGGGTGGATCGGGTTCGGTGAGCTGGGCGTCTTCGACGGTGAGGCTGGGGAGGGGATCGTCGTTGAGGAGGGTGCCGGTGGCTTGATCGTCGTCGAGGGTGGCGTTTGTGGGGTTGGTGAGCCGGACGTAGAAGGCTTCGTCGGCTTCGTAGAGGGCGTCGGGGATGAGGTCTACGACGAAGGTGCGCGAGGTGGTGCCTGGGGGGAAGGTGAGGGTGGCGGTGCGTGGGAGGTAGTCCTGATTGGCGAGGGCCTGGTGGTCGGCGGTGGCGGCCTGGACGGTGACGGTGGAGGTGGAGGGTGCGGAGAGGGAGATGGTGAAGGCGAGGGTGTTGGCGCCGCCGGTGCCTTCGGGGGTCTGTGCGTCCTGGACGGAGATCGCCGGGATGACGGCTGGGTCGGGGTGTGTGAGGTTGTGTCCGAGGGTGTCGAGCGCGGCGTCGATGGGGTAGGAGGTGAGGGTGATGTCGCGGCTGTTATCGGCGACGTCGGGTGGTCCGAGCTTGGGTTGGTCGGTGGTGCTGATGGGGTAGAGGTCCCCGAGGGGCGTGGCGTCGAGGGCGAGGTCGCGTCCCTGGACGCGGAGGACATCGGGTTGGGCGAGCCATGCGAGGCGGTAGCGGTCCTGGCTGAAGGTGAGGGCGGGGTGGGTGTTGGCGAGGGGGGCGTCGGCGACGGGGAGTCCGTCGCTGAGGGGTTGGGGGTCGAGCCCGTTGGCGGAGAAGGGTCTCGCGGCGATGATGTTCTTGTCGTCTTCGCGCGCGTGCCAGGCGAGGACGCAGCTGTTGGCGCTTGAGCAGGCGAGGGCGGGCTGGTCGTTGAGCTGTCCGAGGTCGCTGAGCGTGGCGGGTGAGCCGACCTGGGGGCCTGTGGGATCGATGAGGGCGGCTTCGATCTGGAGCTGTTCGGCGTGTGTCCAGGCGACGGCGAAGAGGCGCGCCTGGGGGAACCAGGCGACGGCGCTCTCGCGCTGGTCGCCGTCGCTTATATGGATAGGGAAGATGCCGCTCTGGGGGTTGGATGCGCTGCTGAGGAGGCGTCCGAAGATGTGCCCGTCGCTGCTCTGGGGGAGCCTGGAGGAGAAGGCGACGAGGGCGCCGGTGTCCTGCTCTCCCCAGGCGATGTCGGGGTGGTAGGAGGCGCGCTCGGGGTCGCTGACGAGGAGCGGGTTGGAGAGCTGTCCGTTGGCGGGCGTGAAGGCTCGGGTGAGGATGAAGGCGCGCTCGACGTCGCGGAAGGCGAGGAGGAAGGTGCCCTTCCCGTCGGTGGTGAGGGCGGGCTGGTCGGCCTGGACGCCGTCGGGCGAGAGGAGGACAGGGGGGCCGTCGGGGACAGGGCAGGTGACGGCGTCGGGGGGGGAGCAGTCGTCTTCTTTGAGGAGCTGCCCGAAGATGTAGCGAGAGGGGCCCTGGAGGTGTGTGTAGGCGGTGAGCCAGCGCTCCAGCTCGGGGTCCCAGGCGTTGGTGACCTCCTGGAGGGTGGAGTCGGTGGGGTGTGTCTCGGTGGTGGGTGAGATGATGGGGTCGAGGACGGCGGGCCAGGCGGTGCGTTGGAGGACGCGCTGGGGGACGCGGAGGAGGATGGCGTGGTCCTGGAAGGCTGCGGGGAGGAGGGTGTGTTCGCCGCGTGCGTCGATCCAGGTGGCGTGTCCGTAGCGGAGGGCGGCGTCGCCGTCGGCGCTGGCGAGGAGGAGCCCCTGGGGTTCGACATCGACGAGGCGGAGGTCGGGGGTGGGGATGCGGACGAGGAGGTCGCCGTCTCCCTGGGGAGGGGCGTCGAAGCGCCAGGTCTGCTCAAAGCCCCGGGGGTGTGTGCAGAGGCGCTCGGCGGCGTGTGGTCCGAGGTCGCGCTGTGCGCAGCCTGCGTCGAGGGCGGCCCAGGGGGCCTGGGGCTGTGTGAGGCGCGTCCCTCGGGCGAGGGTCGGCGCGCCGAGGGCGAGGCTGTGCTGGTGGAGGGTGAGGCGGAGGAGGTCCGGGCCGAGGTGTGCGCGGAGGGGTTGTTGGGGGTGTTGGAGGGTGGTGTGTGCGGTGGTGCGGAGCGGCTCCGTGGTGTCGTGTGAAGGTGCGTCGCACGCGGTCGCGGCGAGGAGGGTGAGGAGCGCGAGCGCGAGCTGGAGGTTGTGTCGTGTCTTCATGGGGTATGCTCCTGGCGCCGCCGCCGCGGCCTGTGTCGATGTCACCAGGTGTCATTATATCATATCCAGCGCTGAGGACAACGCCTGGCCGTCGGCAGCGGCGCGCGTGTTGACATGTGGCGCGTTGGGCGCCATGTTGGGTGCGGCTGCGGCTGGTGCGCCCAGGATGGATCTCCAAAGAAGAGAAGACCCGCTATGAAGCGTAGATACAGCGCCCCCCTCCTCGTCGTGATCCTCCACCTGGCGGCCTGCTCCGATGACCCCCAGCCCGCGCCTCCTGCTGCCGCGGACGTCGGCGTAGACGCCCCCGAAGGAGACGCCGCCGAGGCCCCCGACGCCGCGCCGGATGTGGCCTCCGACGTCGCCCCAGACGCCCCCGAGGAGGTCGCCTGCGAGACCTTCTTCGAGACCCCGGACGCCCCTCCCGCGCCGCCGCGCCATACCCCGCGCTGGGCCTTCGAGCCCTGGATCTCCAAGGACATCTCCGACGGCCCGGACACCTACGCCTTCATCCAGGGCTTCCGCGACCGCGACATCCCCGTAGGGGTCATCGTCCTCGACTCCCCCTGGGAGACGAACTACAACACCTTCATCCCCAACCCCGCCCGCTACCCCGACTTCCAGCAGATGGTGGACGACCTGCACGGGATGGACATCCGGATCGTGCTCTGGACCACCCAGATGGTCAACACCCTCTCCTTCGACGCCGAGGCCGGGGGGGACATCTACGACGGCGCCTCGCCGGACTTTGCCCAGGGCAAGGCGTGCGGCTTCTTCATCAACGACGGCGCCCAATACCTCTGGTGGAAGGGGCAGGGCGCCGGGGTGGACTTCTTCAACCCCCAGGCGACCACCTGGTGGCATCGCATCCAGGACCGCGTCCTCGACATGGGGATCGACGGCTGGAAGCTGGACTTCGGGGAGAACTACATCACCGCTCAGACGATCCAGACCGCCCAGGGGGAGGTCACCCATCAGGCCTACTCCGAGAAATATTATGAGGATTTTCTCGCCTATGGCGTCCAGAAGCGCGGCCGCGACTTCCTGACCATGGTCCGGGCCTGGGACGCCTCCTACCAGTTCGAGGGGCGCTTCTTTGCGCGCCCCGAGCACGCCCCCGTCGCCTGGATGGGCGACAACCGCCGGGACTGGGTGGGGCTCATCGACGCCCTGGATCACACCTTCCGCTCCGCCGCCGCAGGCTATGTCGTCGTCGGCTCCGACCTGGGGGGCTACCTGGACCGCGACGACGCGCAGCTCACCGACCGCATCCCGCCCAACCAGCCCGCCTTTGTCCGCTGGACCGCCATGAGCGCCATGCAGCCCTTCATGCAGCTCCACGGGCGCGCCAACCTCACCCCCTGGACCGTCGAGGAGCGCCCCGAGGAGACCGCGGCCATCTACCGCTACTGGTCCCGGGTCCACCACCAGCTCGTCCCCTTCTTCTACAGCCTCGCGACCGCCGCCTACGCGGGCGGCCCCAACCTCCTGATCCCCATCGGGGCGGGGCCGGAGGCCTGGGCGGATGACTGGCGCTACACCCTGGGCGACGCCTTCCTCGTCGCGCCGATCTTCGATGACACCGGGCGCCGGGACGTGATCCTCCCCGAGGGCGCCCGCTGGTTTGACTGGTGGCGCCCCCAGGACGACGCGCTGGAGGGCGGCCAGACCCTCACCGACTACGACGCCACCGACCAGCGCGTGATGCCCCTCTTCATCCGCGAGGGCGCCATCGTCCCCCTCCACGCCGACCACCCCGAGCCGGGCTTCACCCTGGAGCCCGCGCCGGATCGCCTCACGGTGGCGGTCTGGCCGGCCCGCGCCGCCTCGACCTTCCCGCTGGTGGACCACGACGACGCGCCTACGACGCTGGGGGCGCTGGAGGATGACCAGGGGTGGACCTTCACCGCCTCCCGCGCCCTCCGCCCGCTCCAGCTCCGCGTGCGCACCGGGATCATGCCCGCCAGCGTGAGCGTCGGCGTCACCCCCGTGGAGGCCGCCCCCACCCGCGAGGCCTTCTTGAGCATGGAGCGCGCCTGGTGGTACGATCCCGACCTGCGCGTGACCTGGGTCCGCCTCCCCGCCCAGCCCGAGCCCGTCGAGGTCACCTTCGGGCGTCCCTGATCCCCCTGCCGAGGTGGTGCCGTGAGCGAGCCTGATCGACGCCCGCGCCTGGAGCCCAGCTGGCTTGAGGTGCTGGAGCCGGAGTTCGACAAGGACTACATGCGCGCCCTCCGCGCCTTCCTCGTGGAGGAGCTGCGCCGGGGCCAGGTCTTCCCGCCGGGGCCGGAGATCTTCAACGCCTTCTGGCTCACGCCCTTCGAGCAGGTCCGCGTCGTCATCCTCGGCCAGGACCCCTACCACGGCCCGCGCCAGGCCCACGGCCTCTGCTTCTCGGTGCGTCAGGGGACGCCCATCCCGCCCTCGCTCCAGAACATCTACCAGGAGCTTCAGAGCGATCTGGGCGTCCCGCCTGCCGCCCACGGCGATCTCACCGCCTGGGCGCAGCAGGGCGTCCTCCTCCTCAACACCGTCCTCACCGTCCGCGCGCGGCAGGCTCGCTCCCACGCCGGTCAGGGCTGGGAGACCTTCACCGACCGCGTCATCGAGGAGCTGAACAGCCGACGCAGCGGCCTCGTCTTCGTCCTCTGGGGGAAGGACGCCGGCCAGAAGGCGGCCATGATCGACAGCCGCAAGCACCTGGTCCTCCGCTCCTCCCACCCCTCGCCTTACTCGGCTGGCTACGGGTTCTTCGGCTCGCGCTGCTTCTCGCGGATCAACGCGTGGCTCCAGGAGCACGGCCAGCCGCCGATCCAGTGGGCGCTGCCCCCTGCGGAGGCCTGAGCGCGCCTCGGCGGCGCGGGCGGCATCTCCTCCTGCCGGGGGCAGGAGGCAGGATGCGAGGCTCGGGGATCATCAGCGCGCGCGCGGCGCGCGTCAGCTTTCTGCTGGAGGGGGCGGCCTACATGGAGGCGGTCGCCCGGGCGATGCTCTGCGCCCGGCGGGAGCTCTGGATCGTGGGCTGGGATCTCCATGAGGAGACGGCGCTCCTGGCGCCGGGGGCGTGCCCGGAGGGCCTCCCCGAGCGCCTCCTCCCGCGCCTGCTCGCGCTCCTGGCGCGCGAGCCTCGCCTCACGATCCGCCTCCTCCTCTGGTCCTGCTCGCCGCTCCTGCTGCCCGAGGGGCAGCCGGTGCCGGCGTGGACGCTGCGGCGCCACCGGCATCCGCGCCTCCTGGTCGCGCTGGACGAGGCGCCGCTCCTGGGGGCCTGCCTCCACCAGAAGCTGGTCGTGGTGGACGGCGCGGCGGCGTTTCTTGGGGGGATCGACCTGACGCTGCGCCGCTGGGACACGCCGGCCCACGTCGCGCCGCCTGGGGCGCCGCCGACGTGGAGGCCGCTGCACGATCTGGGGGTCGCGCGCCGCGGCGCGGCCGCGGAGCGCTTGCGCGCGCGGGCGTCGGGCTGGTGGGCTGAGGCGACGGGGGAGGCGGTCGACGGGGAGGCGGTCGACGGGGAGGCGGGGGAGGGGAGGGCGTGTCATGAGGCGGGCTGTGGTCTGTGTCATGATGTGTATCGTGACATGTATCATGATATACATCATGACACATGTCATGACATGTGTCATGGCGCGGGGGGTGGCGCGCCTGCCGAGGCGTCGCTCCCTGCGCTGCGGGATCTCCCGGTCGAGCTGGCCTGGCACGATCCGGCGCCGGGGGCGCCGCGTCCGCTGGCCGACGCGCTCCTCCGCGCGGTCCAGCGCGCCGAGCGCTGGATCCTCCTGGAGTCCCCCTACCTCTCCTGGCTCCCGCTGGTCGAGGCCCTGGAGGCGCGCCTCGCGGCGCCTGCGCCGCCTCAGGTCCTGATCATCCTCCCCGCGCGGGCCGACAGCGCGCTGGAGCGCTGGACGCTGGATCGCCTCCGCGGCCCCCTCCTCGCCAGGCTGGAGGCCGCTGACGGGGGGCGAGGGCTCTTGCGGGTGGCGGCGCCCTGGCGGGCGTCGTCGCGTCAGCCTGTCTACGTCCACGCGAAGCTGTGGATCGTCGATGGGCGCTTCGGCATGATCGGCTCGGCCAACCTCGCCAGGCGCTCGATGGAGGCCGACGCGGAGCTTGGCCTCCTCCTCCGCGAGCGGGGGGACGGGCAGGTCGAGGCCGCGCTCCACGCGCTGGCGCGCCGCGTGCTCGCCGGGCACACCACCCAGGGGGGCGCGCTCCGCAGGCTCCGCCCGCCGCGCCGCGCCTCGCGCCTGCTCCTCACTCTGGCTCGCGCCGCCGATCCGGGGCGCCGCGGGCTGGGGGGCGTCCACCCGCTCCGGCGCACGCTGGACGACGCGGCGTCGCTCCCGGGGAGGGCGGCCCGCTGGGCCGCCTTCCTCGGCCTCGCGCACCTCGCGCCGCCCCTGGGGCTGGGGCGCGGCGCGGGGCTCCTCGCCTTGCTGGCGCCGCTCGGGCTCCTCGGCGTCGGCGGCGAGCTGGGCGCCTGCGCCGCAGGCGCCCTCGCCGGCCCCTGGCTCGGCGCCCCCGCCGCCCTCGCCGCCCTCGCCGCCCTCACCCTCCTCGCCTGGACCGGCGGCGCCGCCTGGCGCCGCACACCCTGGCGGCGCAGCCCCGGACGCACCCTCCACCGCCTCGGCGCGCAGCTCCGCGACGCCCCAACCCGCCACGCCGCGCCTGCCCTCGCCGCCAGCGGCGTCGGCCCCGCGCGCGCTGCCCTCGCCGCGGGCGCCGCAGGCGCCACCCTCCCCGCCACCCTCGCGCACCTCCTCGGCGGCCTCGGCCCCCTCTACGCCGCCCTCGGCGCCCTCGGCGGCGCCGCCCGCGGCGGCGCCTGGGGGCTTGCGCTCGGCGCCTGGATTGTTGCACTCTGGTGCGCCGGAGCCTTGCAACGCAGGCCGCACGCCCCCCCGCGATCCTCCGCCTGAGCACCCCCCCATGCCACAGCCGCCCCCCTGGGACGCCCTCCTCACCTCCCTCCACTCCCCTCAGCCCGAGCGCGACACCCTCCAGGAGCACGTCGCCTGGCTGGAGGCCCTCCAGGCGCGCCGCGAAGCGGCCGAGCGCTCCCACGCTCCGCACACCGACGACCTCCACCTCCTCTTCACCTCCGGCGCCCGACGCTGCGCCCTCTCCACCGCCTGGATCTGCGCCGTCCTCCGCGCTCCTCTCCTCACACCCATCCCCGGCGCGCCCGAGCGCCTCCTCGGCCTCCTCGCCTTCCAGGGCGCCCCCCTCCCCGTCTTCCGCACCGACGACGACACCGCCCGCGGCGTCGTCCTCATCCTCGGACACCCCGAGCCCGCCTTCGGCTGGTGGATCTCCAGCGTCGAGCAGATCGTCCAGACCCAGACCCTCGACGACCACGACGTCGAACGACTCAGCGGACCTGCGCTCCTCCAGGACCCCCGCTTCCGCCTTGAGCTCACCGCGAGGACACCGTGACCTCCCCACCCCAACACAGCACCACCCGCGGCATGCTCGGGGTGCGCCTCCTCGTCGTCGGCGTCGCCCTCTTCATCGTCGCCCTCCTCCCCATGCTCCTCAACATCACCCTCCTCGGACGCGTCGAGGAGCGCCGCCAATGGCAGGAGGAGGCCGGACCCATCCGCCGCGACGTCTACCGCCTCCTCTACCTCGTCGAACGCCTGGAGGTCGCCCCACCCGAGGCCCAGCAGCGCCTCCTCGTCGACGCCCGCTCCATCCACGAGGACATCCAGCGCCGCGTCCAACGCCTCGCCGACGCACCAAGCCAGCCCGAGGCCGCCGGCTCCCTGGAGGTCATCCAGCGCATCTGGCTCCAGGAGATCACCGAACCCCTCCAGGAGATCACCCAGACCGCAGACCCCGCCGCGCGCGAGCGCGCGCGGCAGCGCCTCCGGCAAGGAGGCGTCGCCCTCAACGCCGAGATCAGCCGCGCCGAGCGCGCCCAGGCACAGCACCTGGAGCGACAGATCACCCTCTTCCGCATCACCCAGGGCGGGCTCGCCGCCACCGCCCTCGCCCTCTTCATCCTCGTCGCCGTCCTCGTCCGCTCCATCATGCGCCGCGAAGAGCAGAGCGCCCTCGCGCGACGCATGGGCGCCCTCGTCAACATCGCCAACGACGGCATCATCAGCATCGACGCCCGCGGCGTCATCCTCACCTTCAACCGCGCCGCCGAAGACCTCTTCGGCTACACCCCCGAAGAGGTCATCGGGAAGAACGTCTCCTGCCTCATGCCCTCACCACACCAGGAGGCCCACGACACCTACCTCGCCAATTACCTCCGCACCGGCGTCGGCAAGATCCTCGGCAAAGAGCGACGCCTGGAGGCGCGACACCGCGACGGCACCTGCTTCCCCATCCTCCTCCGCATCACCGAGTGGCGCGAAGGCAACGCCCACACCTTCGTCGGCCTCATCCACGACATGCGCCTCCCCGAGCAGCGCCTCCGCCTCATGGGCGCCATCCAGGGCGTCACCACCACCCTCGTCCAGAGCACCGCCCACCTCCTCGCCGCCGCCGCCGAGCAGTCCCGCTCCGCCCAGCTCCAGGCGGCCTCCGTCACCGACACCGCACAAGCCCTCTCCGAGGTCAGCGAGCAGGCCGCCGCTGCCGCCGCCGCCGCCCTCCGCCTCACCAGCGCCGCACGCCGCGCCGCAGCCATCGGAGAGGAGGGGCGCGGCGCCGTCGAGAACACCACCGCCGCCATGGAGCGCGTCCGCACACGCGCCGAGGTCATCGCCGCCAGCATCCAGGAGCTCACCGAGCAGCTCGGCGCGATACATATAGCGCTTGATGCTGTGAATGATTTCGCAGATCAGACGCACCTCCTCTCCATCAACGCCGCCATCGAGGCCTCCCGCGCTGGCGAGTATGGCCTCGGCTTCGCCGTCGTCGCGCGCGAGGTCCGCGCCCTCGCAGATCGCTCCCGCGCCGCCACGCGCGAGATCCGCGACCTCCTCAACCTCATCCAGCTCGCCACCTCCCAGGTCGTCCACGCCACCCGCGAAGGCTCCCAGAGCGTCGAGGGCGCCTTCGCCGCCTCCGCCACCGCCGACGACACCATCACCACCCTCTCCGAGATCCTCCGCAGCACCGCCGACACCGCCGCCGAGATCGAGGCCTCCGCCGAACTCCAGGCCGCCAGCATGGCCCAGGTCCGCGGCGCCTTCGAGAACATCGACGGCGTCGCGCGCGGCAGCGTCACCTCCATCCAGAGCGTCGAAGCCTCCGCACAGCAGCTCAAGACCCTCAGCGATCAGCTCCGACAGCTCATCGCCGAGGTGGAGGCCTGAGTGGAGCGCAGCGCCCTCATACGACAGCTCATGGACACCTTCCTGGAGGAGATGGACCTCCTCCTCCAGCGCATCGACCAGGAGCTGCTCCTCCTCGACGCCTCGCCTCACCTCGCCGCCGAGCGCGCCAAGCCCCTCCTGCGCTACGCCCACAGCCTCAAAGGCGCCGCCCGCGCCGTCGAGCTGGAGCCCGTCGAGCACGCCTGCCACGCCCTGGAGAGCTTCTTCGCAGGCTGCCGCGACGAACGCCTCCGCTGGACACCCCAGGCCGCACAGACCCTCAGCCTCGCCTTGGCGACCCTCCGCGACATCGCCGCCCGACTCCGCGCCCACCCCGACCCCGCCGCCCTCCAGGCCCCCGAGCTCGCCGCCCTCCTCCCCACCCTCGACGCCCTCGCCGCAGGCCAGGACGTCGCCTCCCTCCCCGCCGCCGCCTCCCTCAGCCCCTCACCCAGCGCCGCCGACGAGGCCCCGCGCACCGCGCGCGTCTCCCTGGAGCGCCTCGACGCCATCGGCGCGCGCAGCGTCGAGCTCACCGTCGCCCTCCAGGAGCTGCGCCGCCTCAACGCCGACCTCGGCGCCCTGCGCCAGCACCTCCGACAAGCCGCCGCCGCCCTCGCCCGCGTCGAGCGCGCCTCCGCCGCCTCCGCACGCCTCCAGCACGCCCAGGCCGCCGCAGACCTCCTCACCGACCGCGCCGAGCGCTTCGCCCGCGAGCACGAACGCCTCGCCCTCTCCCTCGACGCCGAGATCCAGCACCTCCGCCTCGTCCCCTTCGCCGCCGCCTGCCGCGGCCTCGAGCGCGCCGCCGCCGACGTCGCCCGCGTCCACGGACGCGAGGTCCGCCTCGTCCTCGACGGACAGGCCATCGCCGTAGACCGCGACGTCAACGCCGCCCTCCGCACCCCCCTCCTCCAGCTCGTCCGAAACGCCGTCAGCCACGGCGTCGAACCCCCCGACCTCCGACGACGCACAGGAAAACCCCCGGTCGCCACCCTCCGCGTCGCCGCCTCGCTCCGCGCAGGCGAGTGCACCATCTGCGTCGAAGACGACGGACGCGGCATCGACCTCGACGCCGTCGCCGCCCGCGCCCGCGCCGAGGGCATCCCCGTCCCCGACGACCCCCGCGACCTCATCCGACTCATCTTCCGCTCCGGCTTCTCCACCTCCGCCGCCGTCTCCTCCATCTCCGGACGAGGCGTCGGCCTCGACATCGTGCGCGACCAGATCGAGCGCCTCCAGGGCTCCCTCGACGTCCGCTCCGTCGCAGGGCAGGGCGCCGCCTTCACCCTCACCATCCCCGTCCGACTCTCCGCCATCCCCGTCCTCCTCGTCGAGGCCTCCGGCCAGACCTTCGCCCTCCCCGTCCCCTTCATCGAGCGCGTCACCGCCGTCGCTGACGACGACGCACCCGCCCGCGCCCTCGCCGCCACCCTCCGCGTCCCGGTCGCCCCTGCGCCGCGCCCCCCCCGCTGGCGCGTCCACCTCACCGCCGATGGGCGCCGCGCCGCCTTCGGCGTGGACACCGTCGGTGAGCAGCTCCAGGCCCTCATCAAGCCCCTCGGACCCCGCCTCGCAGGACTCCAGCGCTTCAGCGGCGCCGCCCTCCTCCCCGACGGACACCTCGTCCTCATCCCCCACGTCGCCGAGCTGCTCCGCGACGCAGACGACGACGCCCGCGCCGCCGAGCTGGACACCCTCACCACACGCCAACCCCTCCACGTCCTCCTCGTGGACGACACCGCCACCACCCGACAGCACACCCGCTTCGTCCTGGAGGCCGCTGGCTTCCTCGTCTCCGAGGCCGCCCACGGCCTCGAAGCCCTCGACCTCCTCCAACATCTCCAGCCCGACGTGATCGTCTCCGACGTCGAGATGCCCCGGATGGGCGGCCTCGAACTCCTGGAGACCCTCCAGGAGCGCCGACACCCCACCCCCCTCATCCTCATCACCGGCCTCGTCGCACCCGAGCTGGAGCGCCTCGCCTTGACGCGCGGCGCGCGCGCCTGGATCCGCCGGGGCGACGCACTCCACCCGAGGCTCCTGCAACTCTTGCGTGCCCTGCGGTGAGCTTTGCTATAAGAGAGGCGCATCGGAGCATCGCTCCCCCACTTCGCCTCCCCCACGCCACCTGCCATGCCTGAACACAACGAGCCCGATCCCCCCATCCTCCTCGTCGAGGACAGCCTCACCCAGGCAAAACAGCTCCACCTCATCCTCCACAGCCTCGGCTACGCCGCCGAGCTCTGCGACACCGCCCAGGCCGCCGCAGACCTCCTCGCCCAGAGACCCTTCCAGGCTGTCCTCCTCGACCTCATCCTCCCCGACGCCGAGGGCCTCGACACCTTTGAACGCGTCAGCCAGGCCGCCCGCGGCGTCCCCATCATCATCCTCACCGCGCTCAACGACCGCGCCCTCGCCCTCGCCGCCGTCAAGCGCGGCGCCCAGGACTTCATCCTCAAGGGCAACCTCGAACCCGAGGCCCTCGACCGCGCCCTCCGCTACGCCATCGAACGCCAGGGCATCCTCACCGCGCGCGACCAGCTCGCCGCCCAGCTCGCCGCGCGCAACGCCGAGCTGGCCCACCTCAACGAGCAGAAGAACCACATGCTCGGCGTCATCGCGCACGACCTCCGCAACCCCATCAGCGTCATCAACATCTACAGCGAGCTGCTCCTGCGACGCGCCAACACCCTCCCCCCCGCCTCCGCCGAGTACGTCCGCGGCATCCTCGACTCCAGCGCCTTCATGCGCCGCCTCGTCGATGACATCCTCGACATCGCCAAGATCGAGGCCGGAAAGCTCCTCCTCAACCGACAGCCCACACCCCTCCGCGATCTCATCGAGGCCAACATCGCCCTCCACGCGCCCATCGCAGAAGAGAAGGGCGTCCTCCTCGCCCTGGAGGCCGACGCCGACCTGCCCCTCCTCGACATCGACGCCCTCAAGATCCAGCAGGTCCTCGGCAACCTCCTCCAGAACGCCATCAAGTTCTCCTGGCCCGACTCCCGCGTCACCCTCCGCGCCTTCACCTCACCAGGCTACCTCCACGTCGAGGTCGCAGACCGCGGCGTCGGCATGGAGCCCGACTACCTCTCCGAGCTCTTCCAGCCCTTCAGCGTCCCCAGCCGCGAAGGCACCCGCGGCGAGCGCGGCAGCGGCCTCGGCCTCGCCATCGCGCGCAAGATCGTCGAGGGACACGGCGGACGCCTCACCGCCTCCTCCACACCCGGCGAAGGCTCCACCTTCTCCATGCGCCTCCCGCTGGAGGCCTGACCCCCCCGGGGGCGTAACGTCCAGCCCTCCGGGACTGGACGAACGCCCCCGGTCCCCCCCGTGACGGGGGGACACCGACGGGTCGCTGGGGCGCTGGCGAGCGCAGCGACGCCCGCTGGCGAGCGCAGCGAGCACATGGCGAGCGCAGGCGAGCGAGCCCCAGGCGAGCGAGGATCATGTCGGTGCTCCCCCGTCACGGGGAATAGGCATTAAGTAAGTAGATGTAGTCAAATGTAAGCCGGGAAGGAATGAGCGATCCCTGACGTATCTCTAGGTCGGGTAATCATCTAAGCCCGGAGCACATCATGATCGCTGGACCGAATCCTATCACAGCAGACTCCTCGCGTTACATCCATCCTGAGGCGTTGGTTCAATTTGCCTCCCAACACCTACCTCCGAACCTCGATGAGATCGCAAAAGCTACAGGGG
>CAUJGC010000319.1 GCA_963169075.1 Myxococcota bacterium | reverse complement strand
GGGCGGCGAAGGCCTCGTTGAGCTCGAAGACGTCGATGTCGTTGACGGAGAGCCCGGTCTTGGCGAGGAGCTTGCGGACGGCGGGGACGGGTCCGATGCCCATGATGTCGGGATCGACGCCCGCGACGGCGTACTGGATGAAGTAGCCGAGGGGCTTCTTGCCGAGCTGCTCCGCGACCTCAGGGGAGGTGAGGAGGGCGGCGCCGGCGCCGTCGGTGAGGGGCGAGGCGTTACCGGCGGTGACGGTGCCGGTGGGGTCGAAGGCGGGCTTGAGCTTGTTGAGGGACTCCAGGGAGGAGTCGGGGCGGGGGCCGTCATCGCGGTTGACGGTGAGGGTCCTGGCGCCGGCCTCGGTGTAGAGGGTGGTGGTGACGGGGACGATCTCGTCGTTGAAGTAGCCCTTCTCCCAGGCGGCGACGGCCTTCTGGTGGGAGGCGAGGGCGAAGGCGTCTTGATCGGCGCGGGAGATGTCGAAGCGCCGGGCGACGTTCTCGGCGGTGGTGCCCATGGGGGTGTAGGTCTCGGGGTGCATCTCCATGACGCCGGGGTTGGCGGTGACCTTGTTACCGCCCATGGGGATCATGGTCATGCTCTCGGTGCCGCCGGCGATGGCGACGTCGATGTGCCCGAGGGCGATGCGATCGGCGGCGATGCCGATGGCCTGGGAGCCGCTGGAGCAGAAGCGGTTGATGGTCATGGCGGGGACCTCGGCGGGGAGGCCCGCGAGCATCCCTGCGATGCGGGCGACGTTCATGCCCTGCTCGCCTTCGGGCATGGCGCAGCCGAGGATGAGGTCTTCGACGGAGGCGGGGTCGAGGTTGGGGTTACGGGCGACGAGGGCCTTGATGACCTCGGCGGCGAGGGTGTCGGGGCGGGTGTCGCGGAAGTTGCCCTTGTGGGCGCGGGTGAACGCCGTGCGGACGGCGTCGACGATGACCACTTGACGGCTCATGGGTGCTCCTGGAGGTGTGTGGCGCCGCCCGGGCGGGCGGCGCCTGCGTCCTGAATCCTGAATCAGCGCTCAGCTCAAGCTCAGTTGCGGAGCGGCTTGTTGTTGGTCAGCATGTACTGGATCCGCGCCTGGGTCTTCTCCTCGCCGCACAGGCTGAGGAAGGCCTCCCGCTCGAGATCAAGGATGTGCTGCTCGGAGACGGTGGCGGCGGTGGAGGTGTCCCCGCCGGTCAGGACGCGCCCGAGCTTCTTGCCGATCAGGCGGTCGTGTGCGCTGATCTGGTGGTTCTGCTCCATGGAGTAGAGGAGCATGTCGATGGTGGCGGCGCCGTCGGGTCCGGGGAGGCGGAGGTTGGCGGGGCGCGGCGGTCGGAAGCCGGCGTCGGCCATGCCGATGACCCGGGCCTTGGCGGCGTGGAGGAGGTGGTCCCGGTTGAGGGTGACGCCGTCGGTGGCGCGGAGGAAGCCCTTCTCGCGGGCCTCCTCGGCGCTGGTGGCGACCTGGGCCATGCCGATGGCCATGAAGGTGCGCTGGATGAAGGTCAGGGGGTTGACGTCCTTCTCGTCCGCGAAGGGCCCGAACCAGCGCTTGAGGAGGTTGAGGGTGCCGCAGCCGCCGGGGATGAGGCCGACGCCGACCTCGACGAGGCCGATGTAGAGCTCCGCCGCCGCCTGGATGGCGTTGGCGCCCATGACGATCTCGCAGCCGCCGCCCAGGGCGAGGCCGGCAGGCGCGGCCACGACGGGGACGGAGGAGTAGGTGAGGCGCTGGACGGTGTCCTGGAAGCCCTGGACCATCTTCTCCAGCTCGCCCCACTGCTGCTGCATGGCGTACATGCCGACGAGGAGGAGGTTGGCGCCGGCGCAGAAGTTCTCGCCGTCGTGGTAGATGACGAGGCCCTTGTAGCGGGCCTCGGCCTCATCGACGGCCTTGGCGAGCATGGCGCCCAGCTCGTCGTCGATGGGGTTGAGCTTGGGGTTGGTGGCGGAGTGGAACTCGAGGGCGAGGACGCCGTCCCCGATGTTCCAGACGCTGGCGGAGGCGTTGCCCGCGACGCGCTCGGCCTTGTGGGTCTTCTTGAGGAGGTTGAGGGAGTAGTCCCGCTCGGAGCGGGTGATGGGGGCGTAGGCCTTCTGGGCGATGTCCCAGTAGGTGGGGTTGCCCTGGGCGTCGGCGCTGTAGAAGGAGGTGGCGCCGGAGGCGAGCAGCTCGGTGACCCAGCCCGCGACGGGGATGCCGGCGGCCTCCATCTTCTGGGCGGTGTCCGCGACGCCGAGGGCGTCCCAGGTCTCGAAGGGGCCAAGCTCCCAGTTGAAGCCCCAGCGCATGCCGCGGTCGATGTTGACGACGTCGTCCGCGATCTCGGGGATGCGGCGCGCGGCGTAGGCGAGGGTGGCGAGGGTGACGGCGCGCGCCAGCTCCCCGGCGCGGTCGTCGGCGTTGAAGACGGCCTTCACGCGCTGCCCGACGTCGTTGATCTTGCGGGTGGCCTTGAGGACGGGGAACTCGACCTTGGCCTGGGGGCCGTATTCGAGGGTGTTGAGGTTGAGCGAGAGGATCTCGGTCTTGCCCGCAGCGTTCTTGCTCTTTTTGTAGAAGCCCTGCTTGGACTTGTCCCCGAGCCAGCCGTTGGCGACCATCTGCTGGGCGAAGGCGGGGAGCTGGAAGATGTCGCGCTCCTCGTCGTGCTCCAGGGAGTCGTAGCAGTTCTTGGCGACGTGGGCGAAGGTGTCGAGGCCGACCAGATCCGCGGTGCGGAAGACGGCGGACTTGGGGCGCCCGGTGGCGGGCCCGAAGATCTTGTCCACCTCTTCGACCGAGTAACCGCCGGCGATGGCGGCCTCGATGGTCTTCATCATGCCGTAGACGCCGATGCGGTTGGCGACGAAGTTGGTGGTGTCCTTACCAAAGACGATGCCCTTGCCCAGCGTCTGCTCCCCGAAGCGGGCCAGGAAGGTCATCACCTCCGGCAGCGTCTCCTCGCCGGACACCAGCTCCAGGAGCTTCATGTAGCGGACGGGGTTGAAGAAGTGGGTGACAAGGAAGTGCTGGCGGAAGTCGTCCGTCCGTCCCGCCGTCATCCCGGCGATGGAGAGGCCGGAGGTGTTGGACGAGATGATGGTGCCGGGGGTGCGGTGCTCCTCGATCTTGGCGAAGAGGCTCTGCTTGACGGCGAGGTCTTCCTTGACGACCTCGACGATCCAGTCGCAGCCCTTGACCTTGTGCAGATCGTCCTCGAAGTTGCCGATCTCGATGAGGTCGAGGTCGCGGGCGGTGAGGAGGGCCGCGGGGCGGCTCTTCTTCAGCTTCTCCAGCGCGCCGGCGGCGAACTTGTTTCGGAACGCGGCGCTCGTGGTGTCCTCGCCCTCGGCGGCCTTGGGGGGCACGATGTCAAGGAGGAGGCTGGGGATTCCGGCGTTGGCGAGGTGGGCAGCGATGCCCGAGCCCATGACGCCAGCACCCAGGACGGCGACGCGGCGAATCTTGTCAATCATGGTTGCTCCAGCGGCGGTTGACTTCGGTTACGGTCACTCTTCGAGGACACCCTCCAGCGACCCCAAGATCGCCATGCGACGATCTGCGTGGTCCGAGGTGATACTCCTTCTTGGGCACCATCTTCAAGGATGCAAGTGAACGGTGACTCAATATTCAGCGGAGTCGGACCCCCCCGGCTGCGTAACCTCCTGTTCGCTGCGCTCTCAGGAGGAACGCAGCCGGTCCCCCCCGTGACGGGGGGACACCGACGGGTCGCTGGGGGCGAGCGCAGCGAGGGGTGGCGAGCGAGCGCCGCGTGGCGAGCGAGTCCCAGGCGAGCGAGGATCATGTCGGTGCTCCCCCGTCACGGGGGGAGCCGGGTCCGTTCCTCCGGCGAAGCGCAGCGGAGCCGGAGGTTACGGAGCCGAGGGGGTCACGCTCAGAGGTCGAGGTCGAACCAGGGCTTGAAGAAGCGGGAGGTCTGCTTGAGGAGGTAGAGGAGGGCGATGACAGCGAGGAGGGCGCCGAGGGCGATGAGGACGGGGATCCAGGGGACGCTCTTGTACCAGGGTTGGGAGGGCTCGGGGGGGAGGATGGGGGTGAGGGCGAGGGGTGAGGCGTAGGCGCCGAGCCCGGCGGTGACCCAGAGGTGGTCTCCGACGACGTTGCGCGAGGCGGCGATGCTGAGGGGGCGGAGGCGCGGTCGCTGGTAGGGGTTGGGCGCGGTGAGGGGGTGAGGGGCGATGTTGTCGGCGGGGCTTGGGTTGACGCGGGCGAAGGTGAGGAGGGCGTCGCGGCTGCCGGGGGGCGGCGGCGCGGCGCAGAGGACGGAGCGGTCGGGGCCTCGGGCGAGGGCGGCGCAGGGGAGATCGGGGAGATCGGTGCGTCGGATCTTGAGGGCGTCGCCCTGGATGGAGGCGAGGAGGAGGCCGCCGGTGGCGTTGGCGATCCAGAGGGCGCCGTCGATCTCGATGGCTGCGCTTGGGAGGAGGTCTTCGGGGAGGGCGAGGGTTGTCCAGGCGCCGTCGGGGTGCCAGCGCCAGGCCTCGACGCGGTAGCGGCTGCCGTCGTGTCGCTGGGTGAAGAGGAGGAGCCCGGGGCGCTCGGGGGGGGCGATCAGGGGGGTGATGGCGAGGAGATCGACCTCCTGGGCCTCGGGTGGGAAGGGGTCGGGGAGGTGATCCCAGGCGCCGTCGGGTCGCCTGGTCCAGAGGCCCTCGCCTTCGATGTGGACGAAGCCGGCCTCGGCGTCCTGGGCGGCGCCTGCGGGGAGGACGTGGGTGACGGGGCGGAGGGCGTCGGGGGTGGCGGTGAGGCGGGGCGGCAGCTCGGGGTGGAGGGCGCGGAGGCGTGAGGTGGGGGGCGGCGTGGGCTGGGTGGGATCGGCGGGGGGCGGGGGCGCGATGGGCTCGTCGAGGAAGGGGCCGTCGGGGGTGCGTCGTCGGAGCTGTCCGTACCAGGTGCCGATCCAGAGCTGCCAGGGGTCCAGTCGGGAGGCGACGGAGCGGGCAGGCTGGGGCGTCTCGCGGGTCCAGAGGCCGCCGAAGCGGTAGATGCCGGTGGGGGAGGCGGCCCAGATGATGTCGGGGTAGCGGGGGTCCTGGGCGAGGGCGTAGAGGGGGGCGGCTTCGAGGCCCTGGCTCTGGCGGACGAAGCCCAGGCCGGCCTGGGTGCTCCGGTAGAGGCCTCGGCGCGCGGTGAGGAGCCAGACGTGGACCTGTCCGGCGGGGTCGCGGGTGGCTTCGAGGTCGAGGAAGGCGCCGGGGCCTTCGATGTCGGGGGTGACGTCCTGCCAGGTGCGTCCGAGGTCGTCGGAGAGGAAGAGGCGGCTGGCGGTGATGCGGCCCTGCTGGGCGAGGGGGTTGTGGACGGGGTGGAGGGCGATGAGGAGGCGGACGCCGCTGGCGGCGTCGGCGTGGGGGAAGGCCAGCGCGGCGCTGAGGTCGCCGGGCGGTGTGCCGGCGTAGTCGGGGGTGGTGAGGGGGGCGTCGATGGGGGTGAAGGTGACGCCCTTGTTGGTGGAGCGGCATAGGGCGCGCGGGCCGACGGCGAGGAGGGCGGGGTTGCCCTCGGGCGGGTCGACCTCGAGCATGGCGACGGCGCCTCGGCAGGCGGCGCGGGTGTTGGCGGGGAGGCGCCTGAGGGTGGCGCGCCAGTCGAGGGGCTTCTCGTCGGGGGCCTCGGCGCGGCGGAAGGCGTCGATGTAGTAGCTGGTGTCGCCGTCGAGGCGCGGGGGCGGCGTGGGGCCGCTGCGCCAGGAGGCGGCGGCGCTCTCGGAGGCGACGCGGAGGAGGTCGTTGGCGCCGTCGTAGGAGGTCTGGCTCCAGGCGCCCGCCGCGGTGCGTCGGAGGAGGAGGGTGCGCCGCGGGGTGTCTCGGGTGGGGGCGGAGTCGAGGGTCTCGGTCTGGAGGAGGAGGAGGTCGCCCGGGGCGGAGGGCGACAAGGCGAGGCGCTGGTGGAGGGGGTCGCTGAGGGAGCCCGGCGGCGTGGTGAGGGTGAGGCGGCCGTCGGGGCGCTGGGCGCGCCAGAGGCGTCCGCGCTCGTCGAGGAGGAGGTGCTGCTGGGCGTCGGTGCGGAGGTCGATCTCCTGGGGGGGGTAGAGCCCCTGGAGGCCGAGGGCGCTCTCGACGCCGACGCGCGCGGGGACGGGCGGGAGGGCGTCGTCTTCGGGAGCGCGGGCGGGGTCGAGGGTCCAGCGGTCCTGGGTGGGATCGAAGGCGTAGAGGCCCGCCGCGGTGGCGGCGATGAGGCGCGGCGGCTGGGCGACAGGATCGACGGCGAGGTCGAAGATGAGGCCGTCGTCGGGTGTGCTGACGAGGAGATCGGTGGAGGGGGGTGGGTTGGGCTCCTGGGCGCGGGCGGGGAGGGCGAGGGCGCAGGCGAGGGCGCAGGCGAGGGCTGCGGCGATGAAGCGCGGCTCAGTGAATCGTGATTCAGTAGTTGCGGAGGATGCGCGCGGGGGGGAGGCCAGCCTGGAGGAGGAGGGGTTCGACGGCGGCCTCCATGCGGGGGCTGCCGCAGAGGACGGCGGCGGCGTCGCGGAGGGGAGGGGCGTGTGCGGCGAAGGCGTCCTGGACAAAGGCGAACCCCGCGGTGGCTTCGGGTGTGGCGACGGCGGCGCGGAGGATGTGAGCGCCGTGGGCTTCGGCGCGGAGGAGGGGGTCGGGGCGAGCCAGCTCCTCGGCGCGGTCGGCGCCATAGTACAGCCAGACGCTCTGGAGGTGTAGGGTCTGGGGTTGGCGTCGCCAGAGATCGAGGAGGGGGAGGATGGGGGCGAGCCCGGAGCCGGAGGCGAAGAGGAGGAGGTGTCGCCCGCGCATGGCGTCGAGGTGGAAGCCTGCGCCGAGGGCGTCTGTGGCGGAGACGCGAGCCCCCGGGGCGAGGTCGGCCAGGGCCAGCGCGGTGTCGCCGTCGCGCTTGACGAGCAGCTCGATGTGATCGGGGTCGAGGTGGGAGCTGGCGAGGGCGAAGTAGCGGGGGGTGAGGTCGCCGGTGGTGAGGGCGATGTACTGTCCGGGGGTGTGGTAGCCGAAGTCGCGGGGTCGCTCCAGGCGGAGGGCGCGGAGCTGCGGCGTGGCGTCCCAGGCGTCGAGGAGGCGGAGGGTGTGGTGGGGGCGCTCGGCGGGGGTGATGGGTGCGTCGCTCATGGCTCCGTGGGGGCAGGAGGGGCGGGTCGCCGCGTCGGGGAGGAGAGCATGGGGCGCGCGGCGGTGTCAACCGGGTTGAAGCTTGTCAGGGGAGGCGCGGGGGTGGTATACGCGAGGGGGATTCTTGGGCCTTCCGGCCCGTTCTTGAGGGCATCTACGGGATCAGGGAGCATGAAGTCGAACCTCTATCGGACCCTGGCGCGGATCGAGCTGATGCGCGCGACGCTGGAACATCACGAGGCGCTCCTGGAGAGCGCCCGCGCCGCAGGCTACACCGCGTCGATGCACGACGCAGGGGAGGAGGTGCTGGGTGAAGGTCTGGAGGCGATCCACGAGGTCGCCGCCGAGCTTCAACCCGACACGACGGTGCATCACCTCATCCACACGGCGGCCACGGAGGTGGAGCAGTGGATGGAGCACGCGCTCTTCAAGGCGCGGGGCGCCGAGGCGGAGGCGCTGACGTGGCTCCGCGGCGCGGATCTGCACCACGCCGATCACACGTTGACGGTGATCGCGCGGGCGGTGCGGATGCAGGCGTTCATCCGCCAGGACGAGGCGTTGCAGCGGGCCATCGGGGCGGGGCGTCCGGTGGATGATCTCCTCCAGCGGGGGAACGCGCTGATGACGAAGCTGGCGCGTCTGACGCAAGGGCTGGTGTCGCCGTCGGCGCACGCCGAGGAGGCGGCCGCGATCATCGGGCCGGCCCAGCAGGCTGCGGAGGCGTGGCTGGAGGCTGCGGAGTCGGCGGCGCTCAAGGCGTTTGCGGCGGCGCCGGAGCGGCTGGGCGCGGTGGGCGTGGTCGGTGAGGACGCGCTGCCGATGGGGGGCTCGGGGCAGCGCATCGTGCGGCACCAGCAGTCGCACCGCGAGGCGCCTGTGCCTGTGCACTCGCCGCCCGATCCGGGCTGGTCGTGCGGGCGCCAGGGCCGCAACGTGAACAACAGCGGGCGCGGCTTCCACTGAGCCGTGAAGCGCGCGGGGGGGGGGGGGGGGGGGGGGGGGGGGGGGGGGGGCGGGCCGGGGCGGGGGGGGGGGGGGGGGGGGGGGGGC
>CAUJGC010000318.1 GCA_963169075.1 Myxococcota bacterium | reverse complement strand
TCGCGCTGGCCTGCGACGACACGAGCTACACGTCGGGCGCCGCCGTCGTCGCGGGGGAGGACGCGGGGGACACGCCCGACACGTCGGAGACGGCGGACGTCTCGACCCCGGGGAAGCTCCCGCAGCCGCTCTTCTTCTACGTCGATCAGGGGGAGGGCTGCCCGATCTCGGAGGCGCCCCACCGCGCGCCGGTGACCTTCCAGGACACGAGCCGCGGGGACGTGGTGCGGAGCGGCGAGGTCTGGCCGGGGGACGAGTGTACGGGGGCGGGGGGGGAGTATGTGCTGTGGCGGGACGGGGAGCGGGAGGCGTGGCTGGGAGCGCACGCCTGCTATTTCCTCGATCCCGAGCTGCGGGAGATCAGCGCCACCCTCTACGGCGTGATCCTGGCGCAGCAGACGGCGGGGGTTCAGTCGCTGGACCCGGCCCTCTGCCTGGCCTTTCCGGGGGACTTCGAGCCGCTGGAGAGCGACGTCCGCGTCGTCGCCGTCGCGATCTTCACCAGCCGGGATCAGGCCGACGCCTTCGCAGCGGGGGTGCGGGCGCCATGATCGACGCCATCGCCCGGCGCCTGGGGATCTTCCACCTGCTGCCGCAGCACGCGGTGCTGGGGCCGTGGCAGCGGAGCGTCACCTGGGCGCCGCGGGCGCCGTCGGGGGTCACCTACACCTCGGCGCCGTCGGTGCCGTTCCCGCTCCTGCCCGCCGTGCCCTTCGGGCTCACCTACGCGCTGGATCTGGTGGTGGTCTCCGAGCACCCCGAGTGGAACATGCACGAGCTGGCCCTCATCCGCACCCCGCAGGGGCCGCGCTGGCTCGCCAAGGACGCCGATCAGGCCACCCTCAGCCAGACCCTCGTGGCGGATCTCCCCGAGCTGGAGGCCTGGATGCCCGAGGTCCCGGTCCCGCGCCTCTGCCGCCCCCTCCAGGTCCACGACCGCTCCACCACCGACCAGATCGACGTCGCCCTGGCCTACGACAACCCCCGCGGCCAGCCCACCGAGATCCACTACGTCGGCCCCGCTCCCTTCTCCCCCGAGCGCCGCCGCAACGGCTCCACCATGGGGCACTCCCGCGACGCGCTCATCGCGGTCCTCGATCTCTCCCACAAGGATCATGGGAAGCATGTTTCCATACAAATAGATGGTAAATCATATAAAAATTCACGCATCCTTGGCCTCCTCCCCTTCCGCTTCGCGCTCCAGCAGACCCAGGGGGGGCTCTGCACGGGGGCCTTCCGACAGGACGCCGACGGCCCCGACGCCTTCCTCACCACCCACGCCACCCCGCGCGGGGAGGTGAGCCAGCGCTGGACCCTCCGGCACGACGGCGGGCACCTCATCGCCACCCAGCGCGACCCCCTCCGCACCCTCCAGGCCGCCTTCCTCAAGACGCCGGGGGAGCGGCTGGAGCTGCAGAGCCTCACCGTCATCCCGTGGGACACCCCCACCCCCGCCGCCCACATCGCCTTCGAGCCCGCGCTCCCCGACCTCCGCTGCGCCTTCCAGGGCGAGGCCCGCAGCCGCTTCGTCATCGACATCAACGGACAGCTCGCCCACTGCGTCGGCGCTGCGCTCGCCGCCGCGCCCGACCCCCACCACGCCACCCTCCGCCTCAGGCCCCGCGCCCCCTGGTGGACCGCCGACCGACCCCTCGACGCCCACCTGCACCACCACGACCAGCACGCCCATGTGAAGATCGCGCGCGCCCCCGACCCCCCCGACGAGCCCTTGCCATAGCCTGCGCCGTGTCTAACCTCCTCGCCGCTCGGCGCCTGGCAGGGCGCACAACCCGCCGCGCCGCATCTCAACCCACGAACATGACAGCGAAGTCTGGAGGCCATCACGCCATGACCACCGCGCAGACCTTTGAGTTCAAGTCCGAGGCTCGACAGCTCCTCGACCTCATGATCCACTCCCTCTACTCCAACAAAGAGGTCTTCCTCCGCGAGCTGATCTCCAACAGCTCCGACGCCATCGACCGCCTCCGCTTCGACGCCCTCACCCACCCGGAGCTGCGCCCCGAGGGCCACGAGTTCGAGATCCGCATCGCCGCCGACCCCCAGGCCCGCACCCTCACCATCGAGGACACCGGCATCGGCATGTCCCGCGAGGAGGTCGTCACCAACCTCGGCACCATCGCCCGCTCCGGCACCCGCGAGTTCATGAAGCGCCTCGCCGAAGCCGAAGGCCAGGCCCAGCGCGAGGCCCTCATCGGACAGTTCGGCGTCGGCTTCTACGCCTCCTTCATGGTGGCCGATGAGGTCACCGTCCTCACCCGCCGCGCTGGTGAAGCGGGCGCGACGCTCTGGCGCTCCACCGGCGACGGCACCTTCTCGGTGGAGGACGCCAGCCGCGACGCCATCGGCACCACCATCACCCTCCAGCTCAAGCCCGCCGACGAGGAGAACAACCTCTCCGACTTCGCGGAGGGGTGGACGCTCCGCCGCGTCATCAAGAAGTACTCCGACTTCGTCCAGCACCCCATCAAGCTCCGCGAGGAGCGCGCCGAGGTCCCCCGCGACGAGGACGGCGAGCCCATCGAGGGCGCCGAGAAGGTCACCACCGTCGAGTGGAACACGATCAACTCCCGCAAGGCCATCTGGACCCGCGCCGCGTCCGAGGTCACCGACGACGAGTACAACGAGTTCTATCGCCACGTCTCCCACGACTGGACCGACCCGCTGGATCGGATCACCTTCAAGGGAGAGGGGACGTTTGAATACAGCGCCCTCCTCTTCGTCCCCGAGCGCGCCCCCTTCGACCTCTTCTATCGGGACGCCCGCTTCGGCCTCCAGCTCTACGTCAACCGCGTCCTCGTCATGGAGGAGGCCCGCGACCTCATCCCCTCCTACCTGCGCTTCCTCAAGGGCGTGGTGGACTCCCCCGACCTCAGCCTCAACGTCTCCCGCGAGATCCTCCAGAAGGACCGCCGCGTCAACGCCATCCGCGGACGCATCACCAAGAAGGTCCTGGAGGCCCTGGCCTGGATGCAAGGCGAGGAGAAGGAGAAGTTCGTCAAGTTCTGGAGCGCCTTCGGCCGCGTCATCAAGGAGGGCGTCACCCAGGACTACGAGCACCGCGAGAAGCTCGCGGAGCTGCTCTGGTTCGAGTCCACCCAGACCGACGCGGACGGCGAAGGCGAGGCCCGCTGGACCTCCCTCAAGCGCTACGTCGAGGCCATGAAGGAGGGCCAGGAGGACATCTACTACATCGTGGCCGACTCCCGCGCCTCCGCCGAGAAGTCCCCCCACCTGGAGGCCTTCCGCAAGCGCGGCTACGAGGTCCTCTTCTTCCTCGACCCCATCGACGAGATCATGGTGTCGCACCTGAGCGAGTTTGAGGGCAAGAAGCTCAAGCCCGCCAACAGCGGCGACATCTCCTTCGACACCGACGAGGAGCGCGAGCAGCGCGAGGAGAAGACCAAGGCCCACAAGTCCCTCCTGGAGCACCTCCAGAGCCAGCTCGACGGCGAGATCAAGGAGGTCCGCCTCTCCTCCCGCCTCACCGACTCCGCCGTCTGCCTCGTCGGGGAGGAGGGCGACATCAGCCCCCAGCTCCGCAAGCTCATGGAGGAGGCCGGCCAGCCCGTCCCCACCACCCGCCGCATCCTCGAGATCAACCCCGACCACCCCATCCTCGCCAAGCTCCAGAGCGTCTACGACGCCAGCCAGGAGGACCCCAAGCTCAACGACTACGCCCACCTCCTCCACGGCCAGGCCCTCCTGGCCGAGGGCTCGGCCCTCCCCGACCCTGTGGACTTCAGCCGCCGCCTGGCTGACCTGATGGTGCGCGACGCCCAGAGCTGATAGGGTGCCCCGAGGCGCCGGGCTCCCCCTGGCGCCTCCTCCTCCCCCCACCATACCCCCCTCAAGGAGCCCCCATGTCCCTCGACCTCACCCCCGAAGCCAGCCAGCAGGTCCTCGCCATCATGAAGGAGAACAAGCTGGTCGATCACGTCGTCCGCGTCGGCGCCAACGTAGACACCGCCGCCCAGACCATCGACTACGCCCTCGACATCACCGACGAGGTCCACCCCAACGACCGCACCTTCACCTCCCACGACGTCAAGATCGTCTGCGCGCCCCGCGACTACCTCTGGGTCAAGGGCACCACCATCGGCTGGGGTGACGGCGGCTTCCGCTTTGACAACCCCCAGGAGGCCTGATGGCCGCCGACCGCAGCGACAACGAGATCAAGAGCGACATCATCTCCGAGCTGGAAGACCTCGACTACCTCGACACCGGCGTCTCCCTCCTCGACGCCTTCGTCGTCGAGCGCCTCCAGGTCAGCCACGGACGCGCCGATCTCCTCGCCGTCTTCGATGACGACGTCTCCCCCGAGGCCCAGCAGGCCACCCTCGACGCCATCCGCAGCGCCACCGAGGACATCGACGGCCTCTTCCTCCTCCACATCGACACGCTCCCCCGCAGCGCCCTCGCCGCCCAGGAGCCCTCCCTCGTCTTCCCCCGCCCTCCCGGTCAGGCCGAGGCCGCCTTCCTGGCGGCCCTCCCCCCCGGCGCCGGCGCCGCCGACGACGCCATGAGCCCCGCCTGGACGCCGCCCCCCCCCCGGGATGGCCCCCCCCAGCTCTCCCTCGCCTCCCTCCTCTCCTCCGCCGTCCAGGGCGTCCCCGAAGAGGAGTTCGCCACCCCCGGC
>CAUJGC010000317.1 GCA_963169075.1 Myxococcota bacterium | reverse complement strand
GGGCCTGCGGTGGCGTTGCGGAGCTGGACGGTGGCCTGGGGGGAGGCGGCCTGGAAGGTGAGGGCTGGGGTGTCGGGGGTGAGGGGCGCGGAGTCGCAGCGGGTGATCCCGTCCTGGGTGAGGGCGCCGTCGCGCAGAGAGGAGCCGGAGGACCAGCAGACCGAGGCCACCAGCGGGAGGGCGCGGGCGTTGACGGTCTGGGAGGCGCACGCGGCCGGAGAGGTCGCCGCGAGCCCGTCCCAGCGCAGCTCCACGGCGTCGCCGGGGCGGAGCAGCGCCAGGATCGTCGGCGCGGGCTCCAGCCCGCAGGGCACCAGGGGGCCGTCGGGGCCGTGGAGGGTGTACCAGGGCACCTGCCAGGGCTCGCGGCCGCGGTGGAGCCGGACCCAGGCCGGGTCGGCGTCCGCAGGCACCTCCAGGCGGAGGACCACCGGCGGCAGCGCGTCCTCATCGCCGCAAGCGACGAGGAGCGGCAGACAGGCGAAGAGCAGGGCGTCGCGGCGAGGCATGGCTTGGCGGGGGGTGGAGGCTTGACGCAGAGCGTCGAGGCGGATCATGGTGGAGGAGAGGAGGCCCGTGAGCGACGCGGGCCCATGCTTGGAGCGGGCCGATGACCCACGACACCAACGCGCATGTACAGATCTCGCGCCTCCAGAGCCAGATCCGCGAGCACCTGGGGCTCGCGCCGGAGGAGCTCTTCTTTGACTACGGGGCGGACGGCGACCAGGTCACGCTGAACCTGATCACCATCAACCCGGAGCATAGCCAGTCCTTCCTCTTTCACAACACCACCGGTCGGGACAAGGTGAGCGCGCTGGAGGCCATGATGGAGTACGTCCGCTCGTTCCGCGAGCGGGAGCACTCCTTCACGATCCAGTGGGCGATCCGCGGCTCCAACCAGCTCCACACCTCCTACTTCCGGGGCGCGGACATCTTCGACGTGCTGCGCAAGTTCATCTTTGGCCGGGACAAGAGCGCCATCGTCGTCTACAGCGTCCACCTGAACGCCGTCTCCTGAGCCTCAGACCGACGCCAGGAGCCCGTGATCCAGCACCGCCTCGATCTCGGCGACGGCGGCGCCGATCTCGCGGACGCGGAGCGCCCGCTCGGCGTCGTCGCGGTTGCGCTCGGAGCGCGCCTGGTTCAGCGCGCGCTGGTGCTCGTCCAGCATGGCGTCGAAGCGCTCGCGCAGCTCCACCACCATCCGCTGCTCCACCATCTGAAGCTGGGAGACCAGCTGCCGCGACAGCTCCCCCTCCAGCCCCACGATGGTGCTCTCCACCTTCTTGATCACCTTGTCCAGCATCGCCTGGCCCACCGCCGTCCCCACGAGCTGCTTGAGCGCCGTCACGACGGGCTCCTTCACGCTCTCGATGAGCTTGCTCCCGAAGACCCGCGCGATGGCCGCCACCATCCACTCCCCCGGCAGGATCACGTTCAGCGTGATCAAGAGGGCGCCCTCCACGATCACATCCAGCACCGCCTCGCCTTTGAGCTTCACGCTGGCGCTGGTCTGGAAGTCGGGGATGTGGGTCTGGATGTTGTGCACCTTGCCGCGGATCTCGTTCGCCAGATCCAGGAGCGCCGCGTGGATGTGCTGGTTGGCGACCCGATCCATCCCCTGCGCGATCCAACCTCTGATCTTTCCTTGAATATCAAGGGTTTGCGCCTGGTTGACCCCGGCAGCCCGGATCTCCAGCTCCGCCCGCTGGCTCACGTCCTCCAGCATCCGCTGCACCGCCCCCCGCGTCTCGTGACGCAGGCTCTCCATGCGCTCCTGAATGTAGGACTCCAGGTGGTTCATCTCGTTGTTCACCCGGTCCCGCGCCCGCTTCAGCTCCTCGATGCGCTGATCGATCTCCTCCGGAGACGCCTCCAGCGCGCTGCGCTCCGTCTCCAGCGACACCACCAGCTGCGCCGCGCTCGTCTTCAGCCGCCGCGCCGCCTTCTGCGCCTGGAGCGCCCGACGACCCGGCAGGATCTCGTCGTGCAACGCCGCCAGCACCTCCGAGAGCCCCGGCCCGGCGTCCTCGTCCTCCTCCTCCTCGCCGTCCGCCTCCGGCGGCACCGCCGAGGCCAGCAACACCCGCGGGTTCGGCACCCGCGACGCCAGCGTCCCCTTGAACTTCTCTCGCAGCCGCTCCCGCAGGCTCGCCGGGATCTCATCCACCTTGTTCACCACAAAGACCAGCTTCCCCATGTCCGAGCGCAGCAGGTGGTTGTCCAGGAACGACACCACCGAGCGCGGCACGTCGCCCTGGTTGGCGTCCATCACCACCAGCGCCACGTCCACGCGGGGCAGATACCCGTACGTCACGTCCTCGTGGCTGTCATCCAGCGAGTGCACCCCCGGCGTGTCCACCAGCCGCGTCTGCTCCTTCAAGAGCGGCGAGAGCGCCTCCACCTCCAGCACGTCCCCCGGATGACACGGGATCAACCCCGACGCCCGCTGCTGGAACTCCTCCAGGCTCAACACGTGCGTCTTCTCACCGCGCCGCAGCCGAT
>CAUJGC010000316.1 GCA_963169075.1 Myxococcota bacterium | reverse complement strand
AAACAAAACACCCCACACACCCCCTTTTTTTTGTTGTTTTTTTTGTTGGGGGGGGGGGTGCCCCGGGGGGGGGGGGGGCCCGCCCCCCCGGCACCCCCGTGGACTCAGGCGGTGTCTTTGCGGAGCCGTCGCGCCAGGTGGTAGAGGGCGAGGACGGGCTGATAGCGAGGGGCGTAGCGGAGGGTGCGGTCGAGGAGATCGGCGGGTCGCATGGGGCCGACGCGGTCCTCGGGCTCGGTGGAGGGCGGCGGGAGGAGGGCGAGGACGGCGGAGCGGAGCGCCCGCGTCTCGTCGAGGAGGTCTTTGGGGAGGTCGTGGCGCCGGAGGTGCCTGCCGAGGGCGAAGGCGGCGCTCTGGAGGGCGCGGTAGAGGACGCGGTTGGCGGGCACGTCGAGGACGATGAGGCGTCGCCGCTCGATGAGGCGCTGGAAGCGGAAGCTGGCGTTGTCGAGGCGGAGGTGGGGCGCGACGCTCTCGGTGAGGTGGAGGGCGCCGGGCTGGGTGAGCAGCTCCATCATGCGGTCGGCGCAGGGGTCGCGGACCCGGGAGGTGTCGCTCACCTGGGTGGTGGTGATCAGCTCGCGCTGGGGCGCCGCGAGGAGGCGCTCCAGGGCCGGGAGCAGGTCGCGGAGGCTGCGGAGGTCGTCGCGGAGTTCCTCGGGGGAGCGCATGGTCGTCCTCAGAGGAAGGAGGTGACGCCGGCCTGTTGCAGCTCGCGGAGGAGGGCGTAGACGCGTGCAGCGGAGCGCGGGAAGCGCGGCGCGGGGTGCCCCTCCTGCAGGAGGAAGGCGTGGAGGTGGTGGGGGAGGGGGGCGTCGGTGTAGAGGTCGCCGGGCGCGCCGGTCACGCAGAGGGAGAGGACCTGCCAGAGGCCGGCGGCGAGCTGCTCTTCGGTGCCGCGGAGCTTGGGGAGGAGCTTGCTGGAGATGAGGAAGTCGCCCTCCTGGCTCCAGGGGCGTCCCGAGGCGCGGAGGAAGTCGAGCAGCTCGCGGACGACGCGGTAGCCGAAGGGGTGCCCTGCGGCGGCGAGCGCGGCGTGGAGGGCCTCCAGCTCCTGGGCGATCTCGGCGTAGCCGGGCCAGGCGCCGCAGACGCCTGGGAGGTCGATGTGGTTGAACTCGACGACGAAGGCGCGGTCGAGGACCTTGGGGGAGAGGGCGTGGGTGGTCTCATCGACGTTGACGGTGCCGACGAGGGTGAGGTTGGGTGGGAAGGCGAGGCGTGGGGGGACGAGGCGGGCCCAGTCGGCGCCGAAGCAGACGGCGTCGATGTCGAAGGTCATGGGCTCGAAGGTGGCGTTGGTGACGCCGCGCCCGAGGAGGGCGTAGACGGGGAGCCAGGCGTCGGAGAGTCGCCCCTGGAAGAGCTGCTCCTGGGCGACGCGGCGCTCGGAGCCGGTGGACTGGGGTGCCGCGTCCACCCAGAGGGGTCCGGTGAAGGGGTGCAGGTCCACCAGCTCGCCCAGGGAGAGGGTGCCGTCGTCGTTGACGCGCGCGCCGGACTCGATGAGGCTGAGGAGGTCGCTGAGGAAGTACTCGACGCGGGCGATGTTCATCTCGTCGAGGATGAGGACGTGTCGTCCGGCGCGGGCGCCGTGCTGGGCGAAGTCCAGCAGGGCGTGGAGGAGGACGCGGGTGGCGCGGGTGGGGTAGAAGAGCCCGGTGAGGGGGTTGTAGCTGCCCCACATGTCCCGCGCGTCGCGCCAGTCGGGGCGTACGGGGAGGAAGGCGACGCGGTTGCGGAAGATGTCGCGGCTGCTGGTCCACTCGGGGCGCTTGCCGGGGCGCTGGGTCTCCTGGCGCTCCCGGAGGGGGAAGACGTCGAGCCACGCGTCGTCGTCGTCGTCGTCCAGGAGGGCGGGGACGACCCCCGAGTCCACCAGGGCGCGCATCAAGGCGAGGCCGCGCTCGCCCTGGGGGGTGAGGAGGGTGTAGCGCCCGTCCTCGACGCCGCCCGCGGCGACCCCGGCGGCGAGGCGCCTGGCGAGCTGTGTCTTTCCGGAGCCGGAGATGCCGGCCAGGATCAGGAAGGGCTTGGTCGCCATCGCCAACGCCATCGCGCGGAGGACGCCGCGCTGCTCTCGGATGCTGTCCATCAGACCTCCTCAGCGTGTCCGGTGCGGAGCTTAGCGCGTCGTCGTCGGGGTGACAACAGGGCGGCGATGGGGTACCTCTGGGGGTTGAAGCGGCGCCGACCTGGGGGTGCTGCGTGCGCGCCGGAGCCTGGATGCATCTCCATAGAAAATGTGTAAATTTAAGTCAAAAAATGCTTGTTCTGCTCGTGGGGCTCCTCGTGTGGAGCGCCTGCGCGAGCGGCCCCGAGCCTCTGCCTGCGGAGCCTGCCCCCGTGTCAGCCTCGAACGCTCGTCCCTCCTGGCCCTCCACCCGCGCCGAGGCGGTGGAGGAGACGCTGCACGGCGTCGTGGTCCGCGACCCGTGGCGCTGGCTGGAGGACGCCAGCCAGCCCGAGGTGCAGGCGTGGATGCAGGCGCAGAACGAGCACGCCCGCGGCGAGCTGGCGAAGCGCCCCGGGCGCGAGGCGCTGGCCCGTCGCTTCCAGGAGCTCTTCTATGTGGACTCGATCTCGGCGCCGACGCGGCGCGGGGAGCGGCTCTTCTACACGCGTCGCCACGCAGATCGCGAGAAGGCGATCACCTACTGGCGCCCCGTCGGGTCGCCCGAGTCCGCAGCGCAGGTGCTCATCGATCCCAACACGCTGAGCGCCGACGGCAGCGTCTCGGTGGGGCAGATCACGGTGAGCTGGGACGGGCGTCGCTTCGCCTACCAGGAGAAGGTCAACAACGCCGACGAGTCGCGCCTGATCATCGCGGAGGTGGAGGGCGGGGCGCGGCTGGACACGCTGGAGGGGACGAAGTACGCGACCCCGCGCTGGACCCCGGACGGGAGCGGCTTCTACTACGTCTACCTCCCCGACGAGCCAGGCGTCTCGGTGGCGGATCGCCCGGGCACGGCCGAGGTGCGCTTCCACCGGATCGGCGCGCCGCAGGCGGAGGACGCGCTGATCCACGCGCGGACGGGGAACCCGCAGACCTTCCTTGGGGTGGGGTTGAGCCGGGACGGGCGCTGGCTCCAGGTCAACGTCTGGCACGGCTGGAACCGGAGCGACGTCTACCTGCGCGACCTGAAGGACCCGGCGGCGGCGACGACCTGGACCCCGGTGGCGTCGGGCCAGGAGGCGCTCTATGACGTCCAGATCTGGGAGGATCGCCTCTACATCCTCACCAACGAGGGGGCGCCGAGCTGGCGCGTCTTCACCGCCGATCCCCGGGCGCCTGCGCGCGCCGGGTGGCGCGAGATCGTGCCGGAGCAGCCCGGCGAGGTGATCGATGGGCTGGACATCGTCGGGGGGCGGCTGGCGATCACGCGGCTGAAGGACGCGACGAGCGGCCTGGAGGTCCGGGAGCTGGACGGGCGCTTCGTGCGGGCGCTCACGCTCCCGACGCTTGGGGCGAGCTTCGGGCTCACCGGCAACCCGGAGGACGACGACGCCTGGTTCTCCTTCCAGTCCTTCACCGTCCCGCCGCAGATCTACAAGACCTCGGTGCGGAGCGGGGAGACGACGCTCTGGTCCGAGGTCCGCGTCCCCATCGATCCGTCGCCCTACAGCGTGGAGCAGGTGCGCTACCCGTCGAAGGACGGCACGTTGATCTCGATGTTCATCGTGCGCCGCAAGGACGCGCCGCGGGACGGGAGCACGCCGACGCTGCTCTACGGGTATGGGGGCTTCTCGGTGAGCCTGCGCCCCACCTTCCGGGCCAGCATCTACCCCTGGCTGGAGGCGGGCGGAGCCTACGCGGTCCCCAACCTCCGCGGCGGCGGCGAGTACGGCGAGGCCTGGCATCAGGCCGGGATGCTGGACCGCAAGCAGAACGTCTTTGATGACCTCATCGCCGCCGCGGAGTTCCTCAGCCGCGAAGGCTACACCTCGCCTGAGCGGCTCGCCATCCAGGGGGGCTCCAACGGCGGCCTCCTGGTGGGCGCGGGGATGACGCAGCGCCCCGACCTCTTCCGGGCGGTGATCTGCGCGGTGCCGCTGCTGGATATGGTGCGCTACCACCGCTTCGGCTCGGGCAAGACCTGGATCCCGGAGTATGGGTCGGCGGACGATCCGGAGGACTTCAAGACGCTCCTGGCCTACTCCCCCTACCATCGGGTCACCCCGGCGACGCCCTACCCGGCGCTCTTGATGCTGGCGGCTGACAGCGACGACCGCGTGGACCCGATGCACGCGCGGAAGTTTGTCGCCGCGGTCCAGGCGGCGACCTCCAGCCCGCACCCTGTCCTCCTCCGGGTCGAGGCCAACGCCGGTCACGGCGGTGGGGATATGATCAAGAAATCCGTGGAGGAGAACGTCGATGTCTTCTCATTCTTGATGGGAGAGCTGGGGCTGGCGCCTTGAATGGGGGGTCTGGGGGCGGCTCGCCCCCAGCCGCCGGAGGCACCCCCAAGAAGAAATCCACAAGAATATATATAGATTGTTGTTGATTTATTCTTTGGGGTGCCTCCGGCGGGGGGGGGGGGGGGGGGGCCCCCCCCCCCCCCCCCCGAGCACCACCCCACCACCCCCAA
>CAUJGC010000315.1 GCA_963169075.1 Myxococcota bacterium | reverse complement strand
TACGCCCCCGGGGGGGTTGCAAGGTCGGAGGTCAGCATGGCGCTTGGGTTGCGGTTGGACAACGTGTTTCTGGGGGAGGTGCCTGTGGACCCGCGCGCGGACAACACGCGTCGGCAGGTGTTGGGGGCGTGCGCGTCGCGGGTGAAGCCGACGCCGGTGCGGGCGCCGCGGGTGCTGGCGACCTCGCGGGAGGTGATGGCGCTGCTGGGGCTGGAGGAGGGGGCGGCCGCGACGCCGGAGTTCGCGGCGGTCTTCAGCGGGAGCCATGTACCGGAGGGGATGGACCCCTGGGCGGCGTGCTATGGGGGGCATCAGTTCGGGCGCTGGGCGGGGCAGCTTGGGGACGGGCGGGCGATCAGCCTCTGCGAGGCGCTGGGTGCGGACGGGCAGCGGTGGGAGCTTCAGCTCAAGGGGGCGGGGCCGACGCCGTACTCGCGGACGGCGGACGGGCGCGCGGTGCTGCGCTCGTCGGTGCGGGAGTTCCTGTGCAGCGAGGCGATGCACCACCTGGGGGTGCCGACGACGCGGGCGCTCTCGCTGGTGGCGACGGGGGAGCCGGTGATCCGGGACATGTTCTATGACGGCCACCCGGAGGCGGAGCCGGGGGCGGTGGTGTGCCGGGTGGCGCCGACCTTCCTGCGCTTCGGGAGCTTCGAGCTGCTGGCGGCGCGGCAGGACGTGGAGACGCTGCGCCGGCTGGTGGAGCACACGCTGCGGCGGCACTACCCGGCGCTGGGGCCGGCGGGCAAGGAGAGCTGCCTGGAGCTGGTGCGGGAGGTGGCGGCGCGGACGGCCCTGATGGTGGCGCACTGGATGCGCGTGGGCTTCGTGCATGGGGTGATGAACACGGACAACATGTCGATCCTGGGGCTGACGCTGGACTACGGCCCCTACGGCTGGCTGGACGGCTACGATCCGACCTGGACCCCCAACACGACCGACGCGGCCGAAGGCCGCTACCGCTTCGGGCATCAGCCGGGGATCGCCTTCTGGAACGTGGTGCGCTTCGCGGAGGCGTTGCACCCGCTCATCCAGGACATCCCGGCGCTGGAGGCGGCGGTGGAGGTCTTCACGTCGGCCTTTGACCGCCACCACCGCGACCTGACGGCGCAGAAGCTCGGCCTGGCGAGCCTGGACGCCCCCGAGGCCCAGACCCTCGCGGACGAGGTGCTGGATCTGCTGCCGCGCGCCGAGACGGACATGACCCTCTTCTTCACGGCGCTGACGGAGCTGCCCCA
Source organism: Myxococcota bacterium (assembly GCA_963169075.1). GTDB lineage: Bacteria > Myxococcota_A > Bradymonadia > Bradymonadales > CAUJGC01. The sequence goes on along the minus strand of CAUJGC010000315.1, from coordinate 21,250 downwards.
CGGAGAGGCGGCGACGACGCCCGACGAGGCCCTCCTGGCGGGCTTCGCCGCGGCCTGGTACGACGCCGACCGCGCCCGCGCGCGGATCCACCACCGCCTCCTGCCGTGGCTCCGCGCCTGGGACGCGCTGGCGCTGCCGGCGCCGGAGCGTCAGGCGCGGATGCGCGCCGCCAACCCCCGCTACGTCCTCCGCAACTACCTCGCCCAGCAGGCCATCGAGCGCGCCGAGGCGGGCGACCCCTCCCTCATCCACGAGACGCTGGAGGTCCTCCGGCGCCCCTACACCGCGCAGCCCGGGCGCGAGGCCTTCGAGGCGCGCCGCCCCGAGTGGGCGCGGCACAAGGCGGGGTGCTCGGCGCTCTCGTGCTCGTCCTGAGGGCGGCGCTCAGGGGGCGTCCAGGGCCTGGGCTGCGGCGAGGAGCTGGAGGCGGAGGCGGGGGAGGCCCCTCGTGTGGCCGCGCCAGGCCATCCAGGCTCGCAGCTCGGGGACGGTCAGCTCGGGGAGGAGGTCGCGCATGAGGCCCTGCACCGGCGCGGGCCACGCCTCCCAGGCGCGCTGGGCGATGAGGGCCTCCATCAGCCGCCGGGCGGAGCGCGGCGGGAACTCCCGCGCGGCCTGGACGAGCTGACGCGTCGCCCCGGCGTCGGCGCCGTCCAGCGCCAGGAGCCCCAGGGTCAGCTCCACCCCCTCGGCCCCCTTGCCGAAGCGCCGCGCCGCCGCCATCAGCGAGGGCAACCACGCCCCAGGCGGCCTCGCCGCCAGCACCTCAAAGAGCTCATCCACCCCAAGCCCCTCGCCGCTGAAGGCCGCCGCCTCCAGCCCGGGGAAGCGGCGCATGAGGGCCAGGAGATCCGGGAGGGTGAGGAGGTTGCCCCGGACGTCCAGCGTCCGCAGGGCCGGGAGATCGGCGTCGAGCAGCGCCCGGACGTCGGCGGCCTGGAGGCCGCACTGCTCCAGGCCCAGGTGCTCCAGACGCGGCATCCCGCCGACCCGGTGCAGGAGGCCCCGCAGCGGCCTCCCGGTCATCTGATGCTCCCAGCGCAGCTCCAGCCGCCGGAGCCCGCCCCACCAGGGCGCGTCCCCCAGGAGGCGCCACGCCTCGGCGCCGAGCTGCTCCCCCAGGGCCAGCTCCTCCAGCGCCGGCAGCTCCACGCGGGCCAGCCCGGCGACCGCGCTGCGCAGCCCGCAGCTCCGGAGGAGGAGGCGCTGGAGCGGCCCCCCCTGGAGCTGCGCCAGCACCTCATCAAAGCGCTGCGGCTCCACCGGGAAGCCCTCCAGCTCCAGCGTCGTCAGCCGAGGCAGCCTGCGCCCCCGCAGCAGCTCCTCCAGGCAGGCCCGCGCCTGATGGAGCCGCGGCTGGTGGATGAGGAGGCCGGTGAGGTGGCGGGTCCAGGGGCTCTCCCCCAGGAGGCGCAGCTCCAGCGGCTCCAGCGGCTGCTCCGGCGAGATGCTGAGGGTCCGCAGGAGGCCCAGCCGCGGCTCGTTGAGGCCCGCGAAGAGGCGCCGCAGCCAGCTCATGGCCCGGCCGCTGTTGACCCGCAGCACGTCGGGCCAGCCCTCCAGGTGCGCCTCCAGATAGCTCAGGGCGACCTCCAGCTCGGGGCCGTCGGGCCAGGCGTCCACCGCCTCCGCGAGCTGCCCCCAGGTCCGCGCCGAGGGCCCCTCATAGAGGAGCCCCCGGAGCCGGACCAGCACCTCCCCCTCCTCCAGCGGCGCGTGGCGGCGGCCCTGGCGCTCCAGCTTCTTGAGCTGCTGGCGGCGACGCTTGCGGAGCTCATTCTTCATCCCGGGGCTCCTTGTTCTCCAGCAGGAGCGCGATCCCCTGCGCGTCAGCCCAGGCGCGGAGCGCCCGGCGCGTCGCAGGCCCCAGGAGGTTCCCGCGCAGGTCCAGCCGCCGCAGGGCCGGGAGCGCCGCCGCCTGGAGCGTCGCGGCGTCGGGGTCGTCCAGGCCGCACCGCGTCACCTCCAGCTCCTCCAGCGCCGTCCACGCCGCGCGCGGGTGGAGCAGCGTCGCCAGCCCCGCGCCGCCCAGGCCCGCCACATCCCGCAGGGCCAGGCTGCGCAGCCCGCTTCGCCACGGCGCCGCCGCCCACGCCGCCCAGAGCGCCGGGCTGCCGCGCTCCAGGCGCACCTCCTCCACCTCACCGAAGTCGAAGCGCCGCATCCAGGCGCCGCCCGCGACGTGCTCCACCGCCGCCACCCGCCCCGCCGCTGCGCGGCGGAGCCAGCTCTGGGGCAGCCCGGCGCTGGTCCGCAGCGCGTCGGGCCACCCGGCGGCCTCCAGGTGCGCCTCCAGATAGCCCAGCGCCACCTCCAGCCGGTCGTCGCCGGGCAGCGCGTCCACCCAAGCGCAGAGCTGCGCCCAGACCCGCGCCGAGGGCGCCTCGAAGGCCAGGCCCCGCAGGCGGTCCAGCCCCACCTCCGGCCCGACGACGCCGCGCCGCTCCTGGCGCGCCGCCTTCTTGAGCTGCTGGCGGCGACGCCGCCGAAGCTCATCGCGCATCTTCGCGGCTCAGTGCCCGTTGCAGTCCACCGAATAGGGCTCCATCCCCTTCGGTGAGAAGTCATACCACACCCGCCGGTAGGCCACGTTGATGTTGGAGCGCACCCGCGCGTCCGACCGCACGTTCGTCCCGCCCCGCTCCGGGTCCGGGATCACCTCCACCAGCAGCATCGTGTTGTTGCTCTGATCCCGCAGCGTGAAGCTCATGTGGCCCTGCTGGGTCAGGAAGACGTGCCCGATCACCAGATACCCCGGCGAGATCTCGCGCTTGGCCTGATAGGCCGCCTTCCACTCCGCCTCGATCTCCGCGCTGCTCTTGCGCGTGAAGTGGCTCATCTTCGGGTTCTGGTTGCGGTCGAACTCCACCCGCACCTCGTCCACCGGGAAGCTGAACTTGAACGGCGACTCCCGCAGGATGCCGTCGAAGATGTAGGGGTTGTCGTACTTCTTGATCTCCTGGGCCCCCGCCGCTCCGCCCCAGCCCACCGCCACGACCAGCGCCAGCGCCGCCGCCGCGCGCACCCCCCACCGCTCTGCTCTCCTCATCGCTCCCTCCATCGCTCCGGCCTCAGGCCGTGTCGTCATCCCGCCACAGCGTAGCACACACGGCACGGTGGAGGGAACTTCATCCAGCCGCCCGGCGATCTGGACGACCCGCACCCCACGCCCCCACCACCCCCGCCGACGCGGCCTCCAGCGTGCCCGCCACCCCACGCCCCCCGCTTGACGGGCGCCGCCAGGAAAAAAGCAGCCAGCCCCGCGAGCTGGCACGACCCTTTCATAAAGGCCATCTCGTGCGTGCTCCGGGGCTGGCGCTGTCGATGACTGTCGCGGCGCCGGGTTGGTGCCGCCGCGACGTTCGCCCTCGCGGGAAGCATCGACGCTCATCCTGGCCGGTGAGAAACCAACTCTCTATGTCCTCCTGCGGCCGGCTCTTGAGGGTGGCAGCCCTCCAGACCGGAAATAGAGAACCGCGCCAGCTCCGGAGACAACACGCAACCCCGCGCGCCATCTTCCCGCGCGCCGCCCGTGAATAAAAAAGCCACGCCGCGCGTCTCCTTACCCAGGTCTTGAGACGCCCGACCTCGGGACAACACCCCTCGCTCCCCGGCAGGTGCACCATGAAGCGGATCCTCACCCCCCTCCCCTTTCTCCTCGCCGCCGCCTCGCTCCTCGCCGCAGCACCCGACGCCCAGGCCCAGGAGCGCAAGATCGTCGTCGAAGGCTTCCGCGCCGACGACTCCAACATGAGCCTCCAGCTCAACCTCACCGGCATGACCCTCGGTGACGACGGCATGGACGAAGACGGCGTCGCCGACCTCGGCGGCCTCAGCCTCTCCTGGCGATGGGACCTCATCGACTGGGGCGGCCTCGAGGTCGCCCTCGGCGCCTACGGACGCGCCTCCGACGACGAGGCCGTCTCCGAGAGCCGCACCACCCTCTCCGTCGCCTGGATGTGGTACTTCGCGCGGCACTACCACCACCGCTTCTACGCCGTCACCGGCCTCGCCTCCCTCGACACCCAGGGCACCATCGACCGCAACGGCTACCTCACCGACTACACCTACTCCGAGTTCGGACCCGTCCTCGGCCTCGGCAGCGAGTGGCTCATCTCCAAAAACTGGCTCTTCTCCGTCGATGCGCGCGCCCTCCTCCTCTCCTCTCAGGAAGACACCGCCGTCACCACCGACGACGCCCTCGACAACAACGCCACCCCCCTCGCCTGGATCACCCCCCCCGAGTCACGCTCCGCGCTCCACTTCGGCGTCGGCTTCGGCTACCGCTGGTGACCCACCACAAAAAACCAAACGCCCTCAAAAAAGCCCTTGACGAACCCAGGGCCCTGCCTTATACCTAGTCCTCGCTTCGGGAACGAAGCAAACGCGAAAGTGGCGGAACTGGCAGACGCGCTAGATTCAGGTTCTAGTGCTCGAAAGGGCGTGCGGGTTCGACTCCCGCCTTTCGCATCCCGGCGGGGACGACTTCGGTCGTCCCCGCTTTCGTTTCTTGGTCCGGCGCCGCCGGGTGCATTTGTGGGACCGGTCCCACAAACGGTCCCCACAAATCATCTAGCGCCCTCCCCGACACGCCGCTCAGGCGAGGGCGTGCGGGGGAGGCTGGCACGCGCAGCGCGCAGGCCAGGCTCAGTGTCGGAGCTTGATGACGGGCTTGGTCTTCTCTTTGACCTGGGTCAGCTCCCATTGGGCCCAGGGGGCGGTGTTGGGGTCATCGACGTGGATGGTGACCGTGTCGGGGGTGGTGGCGCCGGGCGAGCAGCCGTTGCAGCGGGCGACGTACTTTCCGGTGTCGGCGCGGAGCGCGACCTTGCCGTTCTTGAGCGGGACAATGGTGAAGAGCGCCCAGGGCTCCTTGCGGGGGTTGGTGACGTGGACAGTGAGGGCGTCGATCTTGGCGCCGCCGACGATGCAGCCGTTGCATCGAGCCAGGTACTTGCCGTTATCGGAGCGGAAGGCCACCTTGCCGTCCTCCTGCGCTTCGACCTGGAAGCGGGCCCAGGGGCTCTCGGGGCCTGCGGAGTCCATGTGGACGGTGGCGGTGTCGGCCAGGTTGTTGACGGTGCGCTGGCAGCCGTTGCAGCGGGCCATGAACCTGCCGGAGTCGCTGCGGAGGGTCACGGTGCCGCTGGGGGTGACGGCCGGGGGGTGGACGCCTTGGCGCTGCCCCCTTCGCGGTAGCAGGACTTCACCGTGCCGACGATGGGATCCCCGAAGACGGCGTTGCTGCAATCGACGCCGTTGATGGCCTGACGCTTCACCCAGCGGGTGCCCGCGCCGTAGTAGACCGTCGCCTCGCCTGAGAACTCGCAGCGCTCGTGCTCGTTGGCGCACTTGACGCCGCTGGGCTGGGTCTGGGCGGCGACGGGCGCGGCGGCGAGGACGGCGAGCAGGAGGGTGGCTGTGAGGAGGAGGGGCTTGGAGAGAGAGGCCATGAGAGCGCGCTCCGGGGCAGATTTGACGTGGAGGATGAGCCTGGCTTGCCACAAGAATCCGTGTCAATTCAACAGGTTCTTGCTGAGAGTGTCAAGCCTTGACGCGGGGACGGCTCAGCGCACCTCGTCGGCCTCGGGAGGTGGGGTGGTGTAGGGGGTGGTGACGAGCTTGCGGCCGTCCCAGTGGATCTCCTCCCAGGTGCGGCGGATGTCCTCGGCGTCGGGGTCGTCGTTCCAGCAGGAGACGCCGCCCTCGCAGCGCTCCACTTGAAGGAGGAGGCGCTCCCCGCGCCGGACGAGGCGCGAGGATTGGACCTCAGCGGCGAGGGTGGTGCAGTCTGGACCGGCGTCGGCGTCTCGGCAGAGGTGGAGGGTGGAGCCCTCGAAGGGGCCGGCGCAGTCGGTGCTGTAGACCAGGGCGTCGAGGCGGTTGTCGCGGTCAAAGTCTACGAGCTGCACGCCGCCAGGGCAGGGGATGGGCAGCGCGGCTTCGCCGCGCGAGGAGAAGATCTGGCCGTAGGTGGTGTGCTGGCACTCGCTCTCCTCGGGCATGGTGCCCTCGAAGGCGTGGGCGTAGACCCAGACGGGGTGGGCGGCGCCTGCGGGCTCCTCCTCGACCTGGAGGCGCTCGCGGGCGCAGAGGGGGGTGACGGTGAGGCGCCACTTCCTGTAGCGCGCCGTGGGATCAAGGCGAGGGGGCGGGGGGGAGGTGGGGGGCGGCGTCGGGGTGACGCGCGCGTGGGGGTCGGGGCGGCAGCGCGGGCCGTCGGGGTGGTTGAGGCAGACCTGCTGCCAGCGCTCGGCCCGGTCGGGGTCGTCGCAGGCGGCGTGGGAGATGATGAGGTCCTGGCGACCGTCGCCGTCGACGTCGCGGGTCGTGATGCTGCGGGGGCAATAGGCGGCGATGGGCGCCCACCCTTGAGCGGTCGCCACCATCGCCGCAGGCTCGTGGTAGCAGGCCGGGTCAGGCTCCAGGCCCTCGAAGGTCCAGGCCAGGAGCCACTCGCCGTCCTCTTTGAGCTGGATGTCGCGGCGCGCGCAGAACTCGGGCAGGGCGCGCTTCCACGCGGCGAAGTGCTTCTTCAGCGGGAGCGACGCCGTCGCGGGCGCGGCGGGAGGAGGCTTCGGGGGCTCCTGCGCCCTGGCGACGCTGCCGCCCAGGAGGAGGAGCCCAAGGATTGTCCAGCTCAACGTGGTGCGGGGCGTCATGCTTCACCTGCGGCCTCATCGGTTGACTTGATCACTATAAGGTCGCCATGCTGCTCGCGCAAGGCGCCGCCCAGGGGCGGCGCACCGAAGGAGAGCGCTCCATGCACGTCGTCATCGCAGGCGCCTCGGGCGTCGTCGGGTCCAGGGTCCTCCAGCGCCTCCTCCAGGAGGAGGCCATCACGCAGGTCACCGCGGTGGGGCGACGCCCGCTGGAGGTGTCTCACCCGCGCCTCACCTCGCGCGTGGCGGAGCTTCAACAGGCCGCCTCGATCGCGGCGGTCCTGGAGGCGCCGGTCGAGGTCGCGATCTCGTGCCTGGGGACGACGATGAAGCAGGCCGGGTCGAAGGCTGCGTTTCGGGCGGTGGATCATGACGCGGTGCTGGCGCTGGGGCGCGCGGCGCTGGAGCGGGGCGCCCGGCGCTTCGTGCTGGTCAGCTCGCTGGGCGCGGACCCGGGCTCGCGCTCCTTCTACCTCCAGACCAAGGGCGAAGCGGAGGCGGGGCTGGTCGCGCTGGGGTATGAGCACGTCACCGCGCTGCGCCCCTCGCTCATTGATGACGAGGGGGGGCGCGCGGAGCGGAGGCTGGGGGAGCGCGTCGGGCTCGCCGCCAGCCGGGTCCTCTTCGCCGCGGTGGGGCGGACCCACCGCTACGCCCCCATCTCCGCCGACACCATCGCGGCGGCGCTGCTGCGCCTCACGCTGGACGCGCCCACCCTCCCCTTCCGCGCTGTCGAGAGCGACGCGCTGCACGCGCTGGCGCGCCGCTAGGCGCGAGCGCTCAACGCGACGCGCCGTGGTCCTCTTTGCGGGCCCGCCGCGCCGGGTCGGGGAGGAGCACCTCCGGCGGGACGTCACCGAAGCGCACGTCCTGGATGGTCATGCGGTGGACGACGTCGTCGGGATCGTCGAGGCTCGAGACGATGGTGATGACGCCAGGGACGAGGAGGCCGTCCACCTCACGCCAGCCCTCGTAGATGGCGGCGCTGGTGAAGAAGCCGAAGAGGTCGCGGACGGTGAACTCCAGGAAGGCCAGGCGGTGGGTCTCGGCGTCGATCCAGGCGACGTACTGATCGATGTCGTCGCGGGGCTCGACGCTGCCCCAGGTGATGTAGACGCGGTCGTAGGTGACGCCGCCTCGCTCCTGCTGGCCGCCGTAGGCGATGTACTGGCCCTCGGAGAGGCGCATGGCGGCCTCGAAGAAGTAGGCGAGGGTGGGGACGTAGAACCAGGCGTCCTCGTGGGGCTCGAAGGTGACGGCGCCCTGGGGATCGACGCGGTAGGTGGCCCACTGCTGGACGCCCCAGGCCCAGCCTGCGTCGTCGCCGTCGAGGATGGCGATGCGGGCGTTATCGGCGGTGGGGGCGATGGTCATGCGGAGCTGCGCCGGGGAGGTGTCCCAGGGCATCGCCGCGGTGCGGGTCAGGAAGCCCGGCCAGGCGTCCTCCAGGGTGACCTCGACGGCGGGGCGGGACACCCAGGCGGCGCGGGTGCCGTGGGCGGCCTCCAGCTGGGCGAGCCGTTCGCGGCCCTGCTGGGCGAGGTCATCGGGGAGAGCGGCGTGGTCGCGGAGGTTGTCGGGGCGGATGTCCGCGAGGCTGCACCCCACAAAGAGCCCGCCCCCCAGCCCAAGGAGGAGCGCAGCGCCCGCGAGGACGAGGAGCGCGCGGCGGAGCCTCATCCGAGCACCTGACCTTTCTCGATGACGACGATGCCTTCGGGGGTGACGGTGAAGCCGCGGGCCTCGTCCTGCTCCAGATCGTAGCCGATCTGCATCCCGGGGGGGATCTCGACGTGCTTGTCGATGATGGCGCGGCGGATGCGGGCGTGGCGCCCGACCTGCACGCCGTGGAAGAGGATGGAGTCGGAGACGTGGCTGTAGGAGTTGATGCGCACGCGCGGCGAGAGCACCGAGCGCTCGATGCGCCCGCCCGAGATGATGCAGCCGTGGGAGACGATGGACTGGATGGCGATGCCCAGGCGCCCGGTGGGGTCGTCGTGGACAAACTTCGCAGGCGGGTTGGGGGTGTAGAGGGTGCGGATGGGCCAGCGTCGATTGTAGAGGTCGAACTCGGGGGTGACGTTGATCAGGTCCATCGTGGCGCTGTAGTAGGAGGCGATGGTGCCCACGTCGCGCCAGTAGGCGCGCTCGGACTCGGGCTGACCGGGGACCTCGTTGCGCCGGAAGTCGTAGACGAAGACCTGATGGGTCTTGAACATCCGGGTGAGGATGCTCTTGCCGAAGTCGTGGGCGGAGTCCTTGTCCTGGGCATCCTCGCGGATGACGTCCAGGAGGGGGTCCGCCGAGAAGATGTAGTTGCCCATGCTGGCGAGGGCGAGGTGGGGCTGCCCGGGGATGGGGCGCGGGTCGGCAGGCTTCTCCTCGAAGCCCACCATGCGCCACTCGGCGTCGACCTCGATGACGCCGAAGGCGGAGGCCTCCTCGATGGGGACGGGGATGGCGGCGACGGTGAGGTCGGCGCGCCAGGCCTTGTGGGCGTCGAGCATCTGGCGGACGTCCATCTTATAGATGTGATCTCCGCTGAACACAGCGACGTACTCGGGCTCTTCGTCGGTGATGAGGTTGAGGTTCTGGTAGATGGCGTCGGCGCTGCCCTCGTACCAGCGCGGCCCCTGGCGCTGCTGGGCGGGGACCAGCTCGACGTAGTGGTTGAGGAGCCCCGCGAGGCGCCAGCCGCGGCTGATGTGGCGGTTGAGGGACTCGCTCTTGTACTGGGTCAGCACCTTGATCTTGTAGATGCCGCTGTTGACGAAGTTGGAGAGCACGAAGTCCACGATGCGGTAGATGCCCCCGAAGGGGACCGCAGGCTTGGCGCGCTCCGCCGTGAGGGGCATAAGCCGGGAGCCCTGCCCTCCGGCGAGGACCATCGCGAGGACGTTGTCCATGAGGACTCCTTAAGCCGCAGGGGGCGCCATGAGGATCTTGACGACCAGGAAGCCCACGCCGAGGAGCACCGCGACGAGGAGCGCGCCGAAGACGATCCAGAGGGTCTTGCTGGAGCCCTCCTCCGGCGCGCCCGGCGTGGCAGCAGGAGCCGCGGCGGGGCGAGGGCGCGGCGGCGTCGAAGGGGTCGCCGCCGGAGGGGCCGAGGGGTTGGTCGAGGGGTTGGCCGAGGCGCGAGGCGCCGCCGCCGGGGCGGCGGCGGGCTCGGGCGCGCGCTGGACCGCCTCCAGCCGGCGGGTGCCGCCGCTTGGGATGTGCTGCATGCTGGAGAGCTCGGCCATCTCCTGCTGGATGTCGCCAAAGACGTCGCCCCAGATCTCCTCCGTGCCCAGCCCCCCGTTGGCGTCCCCTCCGAAGAGGCCCTCGCCCCCGCCGCCGCCCCCGCCGCCCTGCGCCACCCCGTGGAACGTGTTGATATAGTCCTGAAGCACCATGTCGATGGCGGAGAGCTCGTCGCGCTTGGGGCGGCTGGAGCCCTCCACGCCGATGAGGCGCTGCACCAGCGCCGCCAGATCGTAGGCCGCGACGGTGAGGCCGCGGCTGAAGAGGTGCTGGGTCAGCGCCGCGCCCAGCTCCTGCGCCGTGCTGTAGCGCTGGTTCTTGTCGCGCGCAAGCGACTTGCGAACAATCGCCTCCAGCTCCGTGGAGACGTCGCTGTTGCGCTGACGCACCGAGGGCACCTCGGCCTTGCGCACCAGCTGGAGCGTCTCGTAGTCGGACTCCCCCTGGAAGAGCCGCTCGCCGGTCAGCATCTCCCAGAGCACGATCCCCACCGCGAAGACGTCCGTGCGCGCGTCCACCTCCTCGCCGTAGGCCGCCTCCGGGGAGAGGTAGCCGAACTTGCCCTTGACCACCCCCGGATCGGTCTTCTCCAGGTTCGTCGTCCCCTTCGCCAGCCCGAAGTCCATGATCTTCACCTCCCCTTCGCGGGAGATGAGGATGTTGGGCGGCGAGATGTCCCGGTGCACGATGCCGATCGAGGCCCCGTCCGCGCCGCGCCGCGTGTGCGCGTAGTGCAGCCCCTTGCACGCCTCCATCGCGATGAAGAGGGACAGCTCCACCGGCAGCCGCGCGCCGCGCTCCGCAAGAATGTTGAGCAGTTTCTTGAGGTTGGCCCCGTCGATGAACTGCATGACGATGAAGTAGGACCCATCGTCGCCCTGCTGGACATCGAAGACCTGCACGATGTTGGCGTGGTTCAGGTGCAGCGAGAGCCGCGCCTCGTCCAGGAACATCCGCGTGAAGCGGTCATCCTCCGTCAGCCCGGGCAGGACCTTCTTGATGGCGACCAGCTTCTCGAAGCCCTGGAGGCTCACCGCGTTGGCCTTGAAGACCTCCGCCATGCCACCCGCGTCGAGGCGCTCTACGATCTGATATCTGCCCTGATTTGACGCCACGCGTGCCCTCCTGCCAGCCCTGCGCCACCCGCATCACTCGTCGCCGGGGCGGCGCACAGGCCCCGTCGAGGGGCCGCGCAGCGACGCGCTCCCCACCACCCCGATCCCGCCTGCCCGCGATCCCACCTCCGGGAGCGGCGCCGTCGTCACCAGCTCCCGGGGAAGCATCCCGCCCGACGCCACCGGCGCCTCGCCGGGCATCCCCAGCACGCGGAACACCTCCACCGGCTCCGCCTTCCCCTTGAGCTGGGCCGGCGGGAGGTGCTGGATGTTGAAGCGACCCTTCACCAGATCAAAGGTCGCACGCCCGATGATGATCTCCCCAGGACCCGCGAACGAGCACATCCGCGACGCCGTGTTCACCGGATCACCCATCGCCGTGTAGCTCAGGCTCTTGGAGGAGCCCACATAGCCCGCCACCACGTGACCCGTGTTGATCCCGATCCCGATCTGGATCGGGTCCGCGAACATCCCCGGCTGGAGCGCCCCCGACTCCCGCGCCAGATCGTACTCCACCCGGCGCGCCTCGTTGAAGGTCCGCAGCGCGTCCTGCATCCCGATGGCCGCAGCCACCGCCTTGTACGCGTGCTCCTCCACCGTCAGCGGCGCGTTCCAGAGCGCCATGATCTCGTCACCGACAAACTTGTCCAGCGTCCCCTCATAGTTGAAGATCACATCGACCATCACCTCGAAGTACTGGTTGAGCAGGTTGACCAGCTGCTGCGCCGTCATCCGCTCGCTCATCGGCGTGAAGCCGCGGATGTCCGCGAACATCGTCGTCGTCAGACGATCCTCGCCGCCCTTCTGGATCGTCAGCCGCCCGTTGACCACCTCCTCCACCAGCTGCGGCGAGAGCAGGCGCGCCATGTTCCCACGCGCCACCACCTCCCGCTCCATCTGGCGCACCACGCGGCTGTGCTCCAGCGCCATCGCCGCCGTCGCCGCAAACCCCGTCAGGATCTGAAGATCCTTCTCCATGAACGCCCCTGAGGCGATCTGGCTGTCCAGGTGGATGATCCCCAGCAGACGGCTCTCCACCAGGAGCGGCACGCTCATCGTCGAGCGGATCCGCTCCAGGATGATCGAGTTCGCCCCCGAGAAGCGGCTGTCCATCATCGCGTCGTTCGACAGGACCGCCGTCTTCTCCTCCACCACCTCCCGCAGGATCGTCTGGCTGATCCGGATCGACGACCCCTCCGGCTCCTGCTCCGTCCGGCTCTTCACCACCAGCGGCACCAGCTGATCGTCGTTCTCCCGCTTCACCAGGATCACGCCGCGATCCGCCGGGAAGATCTGGAACGCCTTGTCCAGCACCTTCCCCATCAGCTTCGCCTCATCGACCTCCAGGCCCAGCGTCTCCTGAAGCTCCACCGCCACGCGCAGCTTCTCGTAGTCCTGGCGCAGCGCGTCCACGTCCTTGATCTCGCGCTCCGGCAGGAAGCCGCGCTGGTGGTGCCCCGTCAGCCGCGAGCGGATGTTCGACTCCAGGCCGCTGTCGTGGAAGGTCACCCGCGAGAGCAGCGCGTCCTCCGGGCTGTCCTCGATGAACTTCAAGAGCGTCGAGCCCACCGACACCTCGTCCCCGTGGTTCAGCGGCCGACGCGACGAGATCAGGATGCCGTTGACGTAGGTCCCGTTCCGGCTCCCCGCGTCCTGCACCGAGTAACGCCCGTTGCGGAACTCGATGACGCAGTGCTCCTTGCTCACGACGCGATCCAGGATCTGGATGTCCTGCTCCGGGTGCCGCCCGATGGTGACGCTCCCCCGCTTGAGAGACACCTCCCGCTGCACGCCTGTCGCATCCCTCCAGCATAGCCTGGCCATGGCTCAACCTGCCTGGTGCATGTCGATGGGTGCGGCCTCCTCGCCTGGGACACCATACCCCCGGCGGCGCGACGCTCCACGAGTCCACCACGCACTCTACCCCAGGTCCGCAGCCCTTTTCAACCCCGTCCCAGCCCGCCTCGCCTCATGACGCGACGCGTCATCCTTGCGCCGCAGCACGCCTTCGGAAATAAATCCCAACCCGGCGCCGCTTCCCACCCCACGCCCCCACCCGCGCGCGGCGAACACATCACCCCACGGCCCCACCATGCCCACCCTCCTCATCGTCGATGACGAAGCCCCTCACCTCGCGGTCCTCGACAAGATGTTCCGACGCGAAGGCTACGAGGTCCTCACCGCGCACGACGGACGCCAGGCCCTCGACCTCCTCCGCTCCACACGCGTCCACCTCGTCATCACCGACCTCATGATGCCCGAACTCGACGGCCTCGACCTCCTCAAGGCCGCCCGCGCCCTCTCCCCCGAGACCGAGGTCATCCTCATGACCGCCTTCGGCACCGTCGAAAAAGCCGTCGAGGCCATGAAAGAGGGCGCCTTCGACTTCGTCACCAAGCCCATCAAGCGCGCCGATCTCGTCAAGTCCGCCCGGCTCGCCCTCGACCGACAAGCCCTCGCCGCCGAGAACCGCTCCCTCAAGGCCCAGCTCGCGGACCTCCAGACCGACCGCTCCATCATCGGCTCCTCGCCCGCACTCCGCGAGGTCGTCGAGATGGTCAAGCAGGTCGCACCCTCCCGCGCCACCGTCCTCATCACCGGCGAGTCCGGCACCGGCAAGGAGCTCTTCGCGCGCGCCATCCACGACCTCTCCGACCGACGCGACAAGCCCCTCGTCGCCGTCAACTGCGCCGCCCTCCCCGAGTCCATCATGGAGGCCGAGCTCTTCGGCACCGTCAAAGGCGCCTTCACCGGCTCCGCACCCCGCGAAGGACGCTTCGAGGCCGCGCACGGCGGCACCCTCTTCCTCGACGAGATCGCCGAGATCCCGCCCACCGTCCAGGTCAAGCTCCTCCGCGCGCTCCAGGAGGGCGAGATCGTCCGCCTCGGCACCAACACCCCCACCCCCGTCGATGTCCGCATCCTCGCCGCCACCAACAAGGACCTCCAGGACGAGCTCCAGGCCGGGCGCTTCCGCGAAGACCTCTTCTTCCGACTCCACGTCATCAACCTCAACCTCCCACCCCTCCGCGCACGCCTCGACGACATCCCCCTCCTCGCCCTCCACTTCCTCCAGACCTACGCCGCCCGCAACAAGCGCGACGTCCGCGGGCTCTCCCAGGAGGCCGAGGACGCCCTCCTCGCCTACCGCTGGCCCGGCAACGTCCGCGAGCTCCAGAACACCCTCGAGCGCGCCGTCGTCCTCGACCGAGACGGCGTCATCGGCCTCGACGACCTCCCCGCCCGCATCGCCCACACCGACGTCGAGCCACGCCACATCACCATCCCCATCGGCACCCCCCTCGACGCCATCGAGCGCCAGGTCATCGCTGAGACCCTCCGCTTCACACGCGGCGACAAGAAGCTCGCCGCCCAGCTCCTCGGCATCGCCACCCGCACCATCTACCGCAAGCTCTGAGCTGCCATTCAGTAGAAGCGCGCCACCCCCTCCTTCCCGTCGTAGACCCCCGTCGGCGTCGCGCAGCACTCCGGCCCGCAGAGCGCGTCCAGACGCTCCATCACCGCCGCCGTGCGCTCCACAAGCAGCGCGCGGTGACGCACCTCATGCTCCACGTCCAGCGGGATGAAGTCCGGCGTAGGCGGCGGCTGCGGCGGCATCAACGCCCCGAAGCGGACATGCACCACGCCCCCGCCACGCGGCAGCGGGCTCTCCGGCAGGAAGGCACCCCGCACCCCGCTCACCGCCACCGGGAGCGTCGGCAACCCCAGCGCCGACGCCACCTGCACACCGCCCACACGCCCCGCCGTCAGCCGCGACGAGATCGCCCCCTGCGGGTAGAGGTGCTGATGCACCCCCGCTGCCACCGAGCGCCGACCCAGCCGCAGCGAGATCGCCGCCGCCCGACGCCACGCCCCCAGGATCGCCTCACGCCACGCGCACCGCGCCGGATCAAAGGCCGCCCCGTGCAGCGACCGCGGCCGGAGCAGCGCCGCAAAGCCCGGCCCCTCCGGCCACGAACCGCGACCCTCCAGGTGCTCCCGCAGCGCCCGATAGGCCGCCTCCGGCGGGCGCTCCCCATGGACGGACGCCCAGTCCGCCGCGATCAACCACCCCTTCGACGCCAGCGGCACGTTCCCCGTCCCCTTGAGGAACCACGCCATCGTCGGATCGCTCCACGCCCGGCTCTTCGTCCAGGTCGAGGCGTTGGCACGCCCCCCCAGGCGCCAGAGCGCCCAGTATAGAGGCAGGAAATCAAACTTGTGCGTGTGATTCTGCGCGAGCCAGCAGGGAGAGGTGGGGAGATGCTCCAGCCCCTCAACGACGATCCGCGTCCGACGCAGCGCCAGCAGCGCGTCGAAGATCCCCAGCGTGATCACGTTCGCCCACCCCGGCGGCACCGGGTCCACCGCGTCCATCGCAGCCAGATCGAAGGGGAGAGGCTTCACAAGACCTCCAGCGCCAACGTGTGGAGCGCCGCAAAGAGGCGGCGCCAGCCCGCCTCATCCAGCGCAGGGTCCAGCGGGACATAGACGACGCGCCCCATCGACGACGCCACCCCCAGCCCCGGATCGAGCGCGTGCAGCGAAGAGCTGCCGCAGGTCGCGTCAAACCCCGCGCGGCGCAGCGCCGCGATGGCCGCCAGCGGCTCCCCCGGCGCCACCAGCGGGAAGACCCAGTGCGTGTGCCGCGGCGCCTCCCGACCCAGCACCTCCAGCCCGGGCGGCAGCCGCGCCAGCGCAGCCGCGCCGCAGCGGCCGCGCGCCGCGTAGCGATCAGGCGCCGCGCTGCGGAGGCGACGCGCCATCAAGCGCAGGAGCGCCGCCGAGGGGCGACGCCGGAGCCGCTCGCAGAGCTCGCCCCCGCGAAAGCCCCGCGCGGCCTCGTTGAGCGCCCGATCCAGCTCCCACCCCCCGCAAGACGCCAGCGCGTGGAGCGCGCCCAGCAGCGGCGGCGCCCCGGCGAGCTTGAGGACGGCCGCCCGCCCCAGCCGCTGGAGGTGCTCGGCGGTCGGCTGGATCGGCTGCGCGTCGCGCACCGCGCGCAGCCCCGCGCGCAGCACCGCGTCGCGCACCACCAGCACCCCACCGCCCAGCGCCGTCGCGCTCTTGATCATGCCGAAGCTGAAGGCGCTGACCGTCGCCTCGGGGTGCCCCCACCACCCATCCCCCGCGAAGGCCTGCGCGCAGTCCTCAAAGAGCGCCAGCCCCCGCGCCTTCGCGAAGGCGACGCAGGCGCCCAGCTCCAGCCGCGCCCCGAAGAGGTGCGCCACCACCAGCACCGCCGCACGCGGGCTCCACGCCGCCTCCAACGCCCCCGGCAGCGGCGCCATCGTCGCCGGGTCCACCTCCACCGGCACCACCCGGAGGCCCCGGCGGCGGAGCAGCTCGGCCATGTGCGGGATCGTCACCCCGGTGATCAACGCCTCCTGCCCCTCGCCCCACCCCCCTGCCTCCAGAAAGGCGTCCAACCCCGAGCGCACCGAGAGGCAGACCACCGCCTCCGGACCGACCAGCGCCTCCACCACAGCCTCCGCCTCGGCGCGCTCCCCGGGCGCCGCACACGCCCACGCCGCATAGCCCAGCTCCGACCACCCGATGTCCAGCCGCAGCCGGGGGATCATCGACCCACCGCCGACGACGACGCGCCGAAATAGCCCGCCGCGCCCCCAGGTTCTCTCCCTCGACCCTCACCCCACGGAGGCACCTCATGCTCGACGAGATCAGCGCGCAGCTCACCCTGGACGACGCGCTCCGCTACCTCCAACGCCGCGGGATGCGCTGGAACCTGCTCGAACACTGGCAACAAGGCGAGTTCCACCACGACCTCCTCCTCCACCTCACCCCCGACCCGGCCGCGCCGCCAGCGCCCTACCTCATCATCGCTACCAACTGCAACGGCGGTGTCAAGGAGGTCCTCGCCTTTGACGACCCGCCCGACCGCTGGGCCCTCTGGCGCTGGCGCTGCCCCGACAACCCCGAGTTCGACGGCGACCTCCCACCGCTCCGCGGACGCGCCACCACCCTCCACTGGTTCGACCCCTGCGCCCTCCTCACCGACGACGCACGCTCCGAGCTGCGCCCCGAGGCCCGACAGCGCATGCGCGGCGGCGGCTGGTGCCTCAAAAAATAACGGGGGTCTGGGGGTCACTGACCCCCAGCCGCCGGAGGCTCCCCAAGAAACGCAAAGCCGCCTGGCGCTCTCACGCCAGGCGGCTCGCGGCCTCAGCAGCGAGGCGGTCGGTCGGGTGACCGCCTCGGCCGCAGGGGTTCAGTTGCAGGGGGCCACGAAGCTCCAATCCTCACCCTGGAGGTCGGGGTTCTCCTTCGGGTTCCCCGCGTAGATGGTGCCCTTGACCACCGTGCCGCAGGCGGGCACCGGGTCCAGCTCCGCCACCAGCTTCTCGTAGCCGCCCGTCAGGCCCAGCGCGATGACCTCAGCCAGGGCGACCAGATCCTCGTTGCTGGTGATGGTGGCGTAGAAGCCGCCCGTCTCCGCCGCCAGACGCTGGAAGTCCGTCACGATCTCCTTGTTGTCGATGTCCGTCTGGTAGCTGTCCTGGTACTTCGAGGACGCCTGGCCCAGCGCGATGACGTGGATGGGGATCTCCTTCTCCTTCGCCTTCGCGATGACCTGCTCCAGCGTCGCCACCGACTCCGTGTCCTCGCCGTCGGAGATCATGATGATCGCCTTGGTGATCGGCTTGGTCTGGAAGTGCTGCTGGATGTCGTTGGTCATCAGGTCGATGACCTCCATCGCCGAGTCGTAGATGAACGTCCCCTCAGCCGAGGTCGTCCGGTCCGCGCCCTGAACCAGCGCGTCCACATCGCTCGTGTAACCCTGGAGGACCTGGGTCACCTTGAAGCCGTTCTGCTCGCTCGGACCCGCGCCGAAGTCGAAGATCCCCATGCGGCTCTCCGGCGTGCGGTTCAGCACCTCCTTCACCAGCGTCTGGGTCGCGTCCACGCGGCGGCGGTTCGGATCGTGCGGGCAGGTCGGGCAGACCGAGAACCCATCCTCATCCGCCGGGTAGCTCCGCTCCATCGAACCAGACGAGTCGATGATCACGCTGAAGGTCCCCACCTCCTCCACGTCGCTCACGAAGACCGTCTTGACCGTGGCCCGCGTCCCCGCAGGCTCGTAGACCTCGACGTAGTACTCCGCAGGATCCGAGCTGTCCGAGGTCGCGTCCTCCACCGGAGCCGGCTCCTCGCCGTCGGTGACCTCACCGTCGGTGACCTCCTCGGAGGGCTTCTCCTCGGAGGGCTTCTCATCGGTCGGGGTGATCGGGCTGCCGTCCTCAGCCGTCTGGAGCAGGCTGAACTCGACCTGGCCGTTGTCCTGGAAGTTGGCCGCCGGGGTGACGCCCAGCAGGAGCAGGCCCAGCTGAAGGAGCAGCCCCAGGGGCCCGTCGATGCAGCCCGCGCCGAAGACCGCGGTCACGCCAGCAGGCACGGCGACCCAACCCAGGGTGCGGAGGAGGCGACGCTTGCTCGAAGTGTTGTTCGGGGTCGTGGTCATGGCTTCATTCTCCGTGTGGTGTGCGACGAGGGTCTATCGAACAAGTCACCAAGAGCCTGGCTGGGTGACCGCGTCATCGTCGTGACATGAGGAGTAGACGGGCCGCCCCCGCGACTATTCAACGCCCATCAGAAAAATTCTTCATCGCCGCCCATCCCGTCCACACCGACCTCCGCCACGCGCCACAAACAAAAACCCCTGCGCGCCAGGCTTGAATCGCCCAGCGCCCAGGGGTCCTGGGAGCGCAGGAGGAGGGGCGCAGGAGCAGGCGACCCCTCCCCCCGCGCCCTCCCCTCCCTCCCTCACTGCTTCGACTTCATCCAGTCCAGGAGCAGGAACTGAAGCTCGTGGGCGTCGGCGTGCTCCGCCGTGGGGATGTAGCGCTCCCAGCCCAGCGTCTCGTTGCGGAAGACGCCGTCCTGGAGCACCACCACGAAGCGACCGCCCTCCACGTCGAACACGCGGATGAAGTCCACCAGCGTCCCGTCCACGTCCAGCTGCGCCAGCGAGGTCCCGCCCGACACCGTGAACGCCCGCACATACGAGGTCCACGTCGCGTCAGGCGAGCAGTCGAAGCCCCCCTGCGTGACGTGGCCGCTCACCTTCTGATCCGTCACCGCCAGCTCCGTCGAGCGCACCGGCCACTCCGCCGGAGACGTCACCGTCTCCACCTTCGCGTCGTCCGCGGGCAGATCGTCGACCCCGAACTCCTCCTTGCCCGTGAAGCGCAGCTGCGGCGCGAACGTCTTGAGCAGCTGCTTCGAGCCCGCCCCCGCACGCACCACGTCGGTCAGGAGCAGCACCGTCTTCCCCGACTGGAGGTAGGTCTGCACCTGCGCCAGCTCCTGCTCCGTGAACGCACCGCCCGGATCGGTGAAGACCAGCGCGTGCTCCGCGTTCGTCATCGACTCGACGCCGCGCGCCGCCACCTCCGGATCCCGGTTGAAGTTGATGAAGAACGGGAAGTACCCGAAGCACCCGTTGGTCCCGATGTTCCAGTTGCTGTGCGCCAGCTCCACGCCCACCACGAAGTGATCGTCCTGGAGCGGGATGTCCCGCAGGTTCGGGGTGGCGCCCTCATTCTTGGCGACCCACTCAAACCCGTTGAGCGCCGCCTCCCAGTTGTTGCCCACCAGCACCCACTCATCACCGAAGACGTTCTGATCGCCCACGATGAAGACGCGCCCCTCGCCGTACTCCGCCGCCGCCACCACCGGCAGCCGACCCGTCGGCTCCCCCGGGTCCAGCACGCCGTTGCCGTAGAAGCCCGGATCGGACGGGTCCTCCTCCCAGAAGTCCCCGAAGCCGTTGTCCGAGAGGAACGCCACCCCGTGCTCCGTCCGCATCGGACCGCCCGTCTGGAACGACATGACGCTCACGCCCTCGGTCGTCGGGTGCTCGCTGAAGTTGCGGATCTTCGTCCAGAACGAGTTCAGCGCATACTCCGGCGGCTGATCCGCCGCCGTGTGGTAGGTCACCTCGATCCCCATCGGCGCCAGGATCGGGTTGACGCGCTGCGCGTGGTAGTAGACGTTCGTGTGATCCGCCACCACATAGAGCCCGCCGCCCTCAAACGTCCACTCCTGGATCGCCTGGATCTCGTCCTGGGTGAAGTCCGGCTTCTCGCTGGAGACCAGGTTGATGAAGAGGATCTTGTAATCCTTCAGGATCTCACGGGTCAGCCGCGTGTCTACCGCAGGATCATAGTAGATCTGGCGGTACGGATAGCCGTTCGCCGCCAGGTGCGTGAAGAGCCGGTGGTAGCCGTGCATCCCCTGATAGTTGTAGTTCCCCTTCTCCAGCTTCAGATCCGGGTTCTGCTTGTCTGTGTGGATGCGATCCACCAGGATCCAGCTCCCCTCCACGTCAGGATCTGGCGGCACATAGATGGGCTCATCCGCCGCCTTCTCCTCCTCCGCGTCGCCGCAACCCGACGCCGCCACAGAGAACAACGCGATCCACATCATCGCCCCGATCAGCCCCGGGTGAGGCCAGCTCCCACGCTTCATGATCTCTCCATCTCCAGGCGGCCGCGCCCTCAAAGATCTGAGGCGCTGCTCGCCGTCTGCGCTCGTAAGGCTTGTCTCCACGACGCTGCGCCCTTACGCTCGGGGCGCGGCCTGGGCAGGAACGCAAGTTCCATGCCCCCCACGACCGTTCGTTCTGCTACGTCTCCCGACGCTTGGCAACCCCCGGAGCCCCCGCCCATGCCCCCCCCACCCGATCTCTTCGCTCGCATCGCCCACCTCCGCGCCAGCCGACGACCCTTCGCCGTCTGCACCGTCGTCGAGGTCAAAGGCTCCGCCCCCCGCAAGCGCGGCGCCAAGATGCTCGTCTTCCCCGACGGCACCACCGAAGGCACCATCGGCGGCGGCGCCATCGAGCACGACATCACCCGCGAAGCCACCCAGGCCCTCGCCCTCGACGAGCACCGCCTCGTCCAACGTCACCTCACCCACGAGCTCGGCATGTGCTGCGGCGGAGGCATGAGCGTGTTCATCGAAGCGCAGACCTACCCACCCCACCTCCTCCTCTTCGGCTGCGGGCACGTCGGACAAGCCCTCGCACACCTCGCCGCCTTCGCAGGCTTCGACGTCGTCGCCATCGACCCTCGCCCCGACTACGCCACCCCCGGGCGCTTCCCCGACCTCCACCCCGACGCCGTACGCTGCGCGCACCCCCTCGACCTCCTCCCCACCCTCCCCTTCCACCCCCACGACACCTATGTCGTGGTCGCCACACACGA
>CAUJGC010000314.1 GCA_963169075.1 Myxococcota bacterium | reverse complement strand
TGCCGCTCCTGGGGGCGGCGCGTGGGGTGGTACTTGGCGGGGTGGGCGCGGCTTGGGCACCCCCC
This sequence comes from Myxococcota bacterium, assembly GCA_963169075.1. Classification (GTDB taxonomy): domain Bacteria; phylum Myxococcota_A; class Bradymonadia; order Bradymonadales; genus CAUJGC01. Next base: position 6,457 of record CAUJGC010000314.1, on the reverse strand, counting down.
CCGGGGCCTAACCGCCCCGCCCTGCGGCACGGGACGAACGGCCCCGGCCCCCCCCGTGACGGGGGGGCACCGACGGGTCGCGGGCGAGCGCGCGGGGCGAGGGGTGGCGCGCGACCGGAGCGAGCGAGGGCGGGGTCCCCCCGTCACGGGGGGGACCGGCTGCGTTCCGCCGATGAGCGAAGCGAAGTCGGCGGTTACGCAGCCGGGGGGGTTGCCGTCACGAGGGGGTCGGGGGGTTGCCTTGCCCCGTGACGCGGCCTGGGCTAACGTGCCGCTGGACCTGGGGACGGGAGGCGCGGGCACCGTTGGATCAAGAAGAGCGCACCGCGTTGGAGGCCACGATCCGTGGCCTGCACGCAGAGGAGAGGCTGGACGAGGCGGCGCGGGTCGCCCTGGAGGGCTATGGTCCCGAGATCCTGGGATTTTTGATGGCCTTGACCCGCGACGCCGACGCCGCGTCGGATCGCTTCGGTCAGTTCTGCGAGGACATGTGGCGGGGGCTGCCGGGCTTCCGGTGGGCGTCGTCGTTCAGGACGTGGGCGTATACGCTGGCGCGGAACGCGCACCACCGGGCGCTGCGCGATCCCCATGTGCGCCGGGGTCGGCGCCTGGAGACGGGGGAGCTGGGGCGCCTCCAGGCCAACATCCGCACCCAGACGCTCCCCTACCTGCTGACGGCGGTGAAGGATCGCTTCGCGGCGCTGCGGCAGAGCCTCGCGGAGGAAGATCAGGCGCTCCTGATCCTGCGGCTGGATCGGCGGATGAGCTGGCGCGAGATCGCGGAGGTGCTCCACGCAGGCGAGGCAGCGGTGGACGAGGAGGGCCTCAAGCGCCGCGCCGCCGCGCTCCGCAAGCGCTACGAGCGCGTGAAGGCGCGGCTGCGGGAGCTGGCGGCGGCGGAGGGGCTGCTGGGGGACGACGCAGGGTGAGGCTTTTTCGCACCGCGGATCACGGCGGGTGTAGCCCTTGGGGACGGGCTGCGGTATACAGGGGCCAGCCGCGCCCTGGTCGCGGCGGAGATGGACTTGTGATCATGATGGAAGAAGATTCATGGCCCTGCGTGAAGAGTTCTCGGCAGAGGAGCTGCCCCGTGTGAAGAGCTGGCTGGAGCGCGTCCAGCACGATCTCGTCAAGTACATGGAGATGATGCCCCGCTCCCTGGACTGGGAGAGCCTGGAGGAAGAGGACCGCGACATCCTCTACGAGGCGATCCTGGAGACGCGCTCGGAGCGCGGCGGCGTCCTGAAGGCCAGCCAGGTCTTCAACCGCACGCTGAGCGAGCTGCCCGACGATGTGGTGGACCGCTGGACCCTCATCATGGAGGTGAAGAAGCGCCTCATGATGCTGGAAGACCACGCGGAGCGCCTGCCTGAGCTGCCCCTGGAGACGATCCAGTCGAGCGATCTGCGCGACCGGATCTTCGCGGTGGGGGATCTGATCCGCACCGCGCAGAAGGAGCTTCAGGGGTCCACGCGCCGCGCCCGCTGATCCCACACTCCCCTCGGAGCCCGCCACCCAGGAGCGCCGATGTCTGTCCGTGTCCTGATCGTTGATGACTCCGAGGGGTACACCCGCCTCGCCCATAAGTTCCTGCGGCGCTACGAGTACGCCACCAACTGCGAGTACACCCACCCGTGCTGGGAGTGCCCCCATCGGCGGGGCTGCGACCTCAAGCACGCCCACAACTGGGCCGAGGTGGAGCAGATCATGGAGCGCTACGACGGGCGGATCGACGTCGTCCTCCTGGACGTGAACTTCGACCTCCCCGAAGACCAGCTCATCGCGGAGCCCGGCCTGCCCGGGTCGGGCAGCGGCGAGGTGGAGGCGCTGCGGCGTCACCAGGGGTTCCACATTTTGCGCCGCCTGCGGGCGCAGCAGGGGCGCCTGCCGGTCGTCCTGATGACCTCCCAGCGCCACGTCGCCTTCAACGAGGCCGAGCTGAAGGCCGATCTGGCCGAGGAGGAGTACACCCAGCTCCTCGACGACGAGGACGTCAGCGCCCAGGCGCTGGCGTCCAAGATCGAGCGGGCCCGGCGCATCGTCGCTGAGGACCCGCGCGACGACGGCGACGTCTTCTGGGGGCGCTCCCGGGCCATGGCGCGCCTGCGCCGCTGGATCGAGGTCGTCGCCACGGGGGATCAGCCCCTCGTCATCCTCGGGGAGACGGGCACCGGCAAGAGCTTCCTGGCCGAGCACGTCATCCACCCCCTCGCCCGGCCCGGCAAGACCTTCTGCGCCATCGACCTGAGCACCATCCCCGAGAACCTGGTGGCCGCCGAGCTCTTCGGCTCCTCCAAGGGCGCCTACTCCGGGGCGGTGGCGCGGGAGGGGCGCTTCGAGTACGCCAACGGCGGCACCCTCTTCCTCGACGAGATCGGCAACCTCTCGCTGGAGCTTCAGAAGCAGCTCCTGGCGGTGCTCCAGGATCGCCGGGTGACTCGCCTCGGGGAGAACCGCCCCCGCGCGGTGGACGTCAAGCTCGTCGTCGCCACCAACGAGGACCTGGAGCAGCGCGTGCGGGAAGGCACCTTCCGCGCCGACCTCTACCAGCGCCTCAACCCGGCGGCCCGCCTGGTGCTCCCGCCGCTGCGGGAGCGCAAGGAGGACCTGCGGGGCCTGGCGGAGTTCCTCCTCAAGCGGATCTTCGCCTCCCGAGGCAACCGCAAGCTCCTGGCGGACTTCGGGCGGATGTTCCAGATCGATCCGGGCGCGGTGAAGCCGGCGCTCCTCTTCGCGGACACCGCGCGCGGGCGCCAGGCGGAGCACACCGTGGCCTTCCAGCTCGCCGGGCTCGCCTGGGAGACGCTGGCGGCCTACGACTACCCCGGCAACACCCGCGAGCTGGAGATGATCCTCGCCAACGCGCTCCTCTTCTCCCTGGCCGACGCCCTGGCGGCGGGCCGCGTGAGCGACCGCCCCGTCGTGAACATCGACGCCCAGGTGGTCCGCAGCCTGGTCGCCGCCTCCCACGTCAAGCCCCGGGAGGTGGAGCCTGACGGCGCCGATCACGCCCAGCGCTGCATCGTCCGCCTCCAACCCCACGACTCCCTCAACAACACCAGCCGCGAGGTGGAGCGGCAGTACTTCGAGGAGCTCTTCGTGCGCTGCGCGGGGAGCTTCGAGCGCATGGCGGCGGTGCTCCTGGAGGGCGACGTCCACGTCAACGCGCGCAAGGTGCAGCTCCGCTTCAACAACCTGGGCCTCTCGGTGCGCGACCTGCGCGATCGCTTCGGTGAGTGACATGACGACGCTGCTCATCCTCGAAGACGGCGACGAGTACCTCCGCTTCTTCAGCCGCCACCTCGCCGCCTTCACCTACCTCCAGGCCCACGACCACGCCGAGGCCCTGGAGCACCTGGCGGCCAGCGGCGACGCCGTGGACGCCTTCATCCTGGATCTCCGCTTCGACCGCATCCCCCGCGAGCGCCTGATCGGTGACGTGGAGGAGATCGCAGAGGAGCACTTCGGAGACCCCAACGAGCTGGAAGCCGCCTGGCGCTACATCATCGATCACCAGGGCTTCTTGATCCTCCGCGCGCTCCGGGAGGAGGGCTGGGCGCAGCCCGCGCTCCTCATCACCGAGCTGCCCGAGCGGCAGCGCGAGAACCTGCGGCGCCTCTACGGGCGGATCGGCGTGGTGCCCTCCTTCGAGCCTCGCGCGATCCAGAGCGAGCTTCAGCGCCTCCTGGCCTCTTGACCCAAGGGTGCTCATGACCTGGGGCCTCCTCCTCAGCATCACGCTCCTGCTCACCGCGGCGGCCTTCTGGGCCTGGCGCCGGGGTTTGACGATCCAGGAGCTGGTCCGCCGCCCGCCGGAGGAGGTGAATCTCCCTGAGTTTGTGACGATTTTAAGCTATCTTCACCATGAATTGATAAAGCATCGCCTCCCGCTGGTGCGGACGGTGGCAGGCCGCGAGCTGGGCTCGGTGCAGCCTGCCGACGTGGACATGCTCAAGCAGGCGGTGACCGGGCAGGCGGAGCGCCCGAGCGTGACGCGGGAGCTGGAGGGCTACCTCTCGGGGCTCCAGCGCGCGGCGGGCTCGGTGCACCTCAACTTCTGGCGTGACCCGCTGGTGCGGCGCGTGCGCCGCGCGTGCCGCGCGATCCAGGAGGTCGCGGACGGCCTCGGGGAGCGGCACCACCTGACGGCGGACGAGCACCGCCGCCTGCGGCGCGCAGATCGGGAGCTGGACGGCTGGTTCCGCCCGCGCCTCCAGGCGCTGCGGAACTCGGTGCTGGTGCTGCCGCTGACGCCGGAGCTGATCGCGGAGCAGGGGCGCCGCGCCCGCTCGGAGCTGGGAGCGCCCGACGCGACGGTGGAGGTGCCCGAGCTGCCCGAGCCCCTCCAGCTCAAGATGCTGCGCCCGGACTTCGAGCTGGTCCTGCGCAACCTCATCCGCAACGGCCTCAGCGCGGCGGCGACGGTGGGCGAGCCCCGGGTGGCGGTGGAGGTGGCGACTCGCCTGGAGCTGACCGGCGAGGAGACGGTGCTGCTGCGGATCCACGACACGGAGCCGACGATCCTGTCGCGGGAGCAGCTCTACGGGCGCGAGCTGGGCCGCGGCCTCAACCTCGTCACCACCACCCTGCGCCGCTACGACGGCGCCCTGGCCTGCCGCCGCTCCAGGCTCCCCGGCTACGCCAAGCTCATGGAGGTCCGCCTCCGCCGCGCGCTGGCGGACGGCGAAGGCGCCGAGCTGCTCCGCACCCCCGACCCCCTCTCCGCCCTCGCTCCCCTGGGCCTCGGCCTGGCGTCGGCCTCCCTCTGCGGCGTCGCCGTCGCCGGGCTGATGGGCGCGATCGCGGACCCCTTCGCCACCCCACCCGTCGAGCCGCTCGTCGAGGCCGACGCCGGCGCCCCCGACGCCGGCCCGACGCTCCCCCCCGAGGCCACCGCCGACGCCTCCCGCGCCGCCGCCGAGCGAGGCAGCCGCGTCCGCCTCACCGCCGAGCGCCGCATCGCCGCCGCCTCCCCGGGGCTCCGCGACCTCTGGGTGCCCTCGCCGGGAGATCTCGGCGTCGATCCCCGCCGCTGCCTGGAGCCCACCCGCTACAACGCCGAGCGCCGCCTCGTCGTCGAGTGCCGCCTCGTCTCCTCCGCCTACTTCCTCAACCCCCCCGTCCTCATCTTCAAGGCCCCCCCCTCCTTCGACCTGAGCCGCCTCAAGCTCCAGGTCGAGGAGCAGGTCGAGAGCGGCGACGGCATCATCACCGCCGCCGACTCCTGCATGAGCGTCGGCGCCGTCCCCGCCGGAGAGAAGGTCCCGCTCCCCTTCCGCGCCTACCTCACCCCCGAGGAGCGCGAGCCCGCACCCCAGCCCCGCCTCTTCGTCGAGTACCTCCCCTGCCTGGAGCGCCTGCGCTACCCCATCCGCCTCCACGCCACCCTCGACCGCCCCGACCCCCCCGAGTCCCGCCCCGACCGCCCCAACGCCCGCAAGCTCGACATCGACCTGACCATCCGCCTCCGCCCCGAGGACGCCCGCGACGCCTACCCCCGCATCGCCAACGCCGACATCTACATCAAGGACCGCGCCACCCGCGCCGCCCTCGCCCAGACCATCGCCCGCACCGTCGCCCGCAAGCTCGAATACTCCTTCACCGCAGGCGTCATGCCCGACGCCTCCCAGCTCGACTTCGCCGCCGCCCTCTACTTCGGCTGGATCCGCCCCGGCATCCACGACGCCATCCTGGCCCGCATCGAGGCCGCCCGCCTCGACAAGGCCCCCGGACCCGAGCTCTGCGCCCACGGCGAGGACATCCGCGGCGGCCTCACCCGGATGCAGGAGCTGAACCCGCGCATCGTCCGCGCCGACCTCTACCGCTCCGAATACTACGCCCACCAGAGCCGACTCTGGGTAGACGGCGACCTCGCCGCCGCCGCCGAGGCCCTCTGGACCTTCCAGCGTGACCGCGCCGGCGCCACCGACTTTGTCCAGGGCGCCCGCTTCTACCTCGCCCTCCTCCTCACCCGCGGCGAGCCCCCCCGCGCCGAGACCGGCGTCGGCGGCGCCCTGGTCCGCCCCGTCAACCCCGACGACCCCGCCCAGCGCGCCACCCGCGTCCTCCTCGACATGCTCCGCGACGCCCGCAAGCCACCCCTCCGCGGCCCCGACTACGAGTGGGGCGCCGTCAAGCTCCTCGGCGTCCACCAGCTCCTCGACGAAGACGTCGAGGACAGCCTCGGCTCCGGCGTCTCCGTCGAGGACGCCCTCTGCGGCTTCTACGAGGCGCGCTCCCGCTGGATCGAGTCCATGCCCGCCAGCGACGCCCGACGCATCTTCGGTCACTGCCCCCGCTACGTCCCCCCCCTCACCTCCGACGCCATCCTCCGCCCCACCGCCGAGCCCGACGCCGGCCTCCCCCCCGAAGACCGCCCCCTCCCCGTCATCACCGAGCCCGTCCGCCGCACCCTCGAATACATCCAGCGCGCCCAGCGCGTCTGGGAGAAGCCCTG
>CAUJGC010000313.1 GCA_963169075.1 Myxococcota bacterium | reverse complement strand
CCCTCCTCTTCGGGCGTGAGGATCGCGGCTTGACCAACGCCGAGCTGGATCAAGCCCACCTCCTCCTGACCATCCCGACGCGCCCGGACTACGCGAGCCTCAACCTGGGGCAGGCGGTCCTGGTGATCACCTACGAGCTCTTCCTGCTGGGTGGCGCGCCTGAGGGGTTCAGGACGCCCAAACGCTCCTTTGCGCCAGCCACCGGGGAGCAGCTGGAGGGGCTCTACGCGCAGCTCCAGACCACGCTCCGCCGGGTGGAGTTCCTCAAGCCGCCTGCGGACGAGGGCGTCATGCGCGCGCTGCGAGGCGTCTTCCAGCGCGCGGCGCTGGATCAGCGGGAGGCGTCGATCCTGCGCGGCGCCTTCGTCGAGGTGATCAAGTACATGGAGCGCCGGGGCCTCAAGGATCACTCGGCGTGAGGGTGTAGGCCGCCCCGGCGTCGCCGGGGTCTTCCTCGGCGCTCAAGCGCACCCAGACGCGAGCGGTCCCGGGGGGGAGTCCGGCGCCAGCCAGCACCTCCACCTGCCCGGCTCCTGGCTCAAGCAGCCCGCCCGCCAGCGGAGGCGCCTCCGGCGCGTCAAAGATCGTATATCGCACCGCGACATCTTCGGCCTGGGCCTTGAGCTGGAGCCCGGGCGTCAGCTCCAGCTCCACCACGTCCGGGTTGGCCCCGCAGAGGAGGGCGCGCAGCTCGGCGCCGACCTCCAGGCGGGTCGCGGTGGCGGCGGTGTCGTTGCCGCTGCCCTCGCTCCAGTCCTCGACGCAGCGGCCCGTGAGGGCGCTCGCGCGGGCGGAGAGCCCGTAGCGAGGCCAGGCGAGCCGCGCAGCGGCGAGGCCAGCGGGGTCGTCCACGCGGAGGTAGATCGGTCGGTCCAGGCGCGAGAGGGCCGCGCTCAGGCCTGCGCCGCCTCCGGGCGGCGTGACCCCGGCGCGCCAGGGGAGCGTCTCCGCGCCGGTGAGGAGCGCGACGCGCCCCTGGGCGGCGTCGCTCATGAGCAGCTCCGCCTCCAGCTGGAGGGCGCCTTCGGGGAGCCCGGTCAGGACGTACCAGTCCTCCTCCAGCGCGCCGCGCCGGGGGCAGATGGAGGCGTCCTCGACGTGGGCGGCGCCGCTCTCCAGCTCCAGGGCGGCGGCCTCGGGGGCGGCGTCGCCAGCGCCTTCGTCGGCGCAGGGCACCTCGACGGCGGCGGCCTCCAGGGTCCAGGGGACCCGGGTGAAGCTCTCGGCGGCGATCAGGAGGGTCGCCTCGGGGCTCATCCAGGCGATCTCGACGACGCGGACGGCGCTGCTCTGGGGCGTCAGCTCCACCGAGTCCCCGTCGAGCTGGGCCCAGGTCACCCAGTCCGAGGCGCTGAAGCCGTCGGCGCGGGTGAGCGTCACCCGGAGCCCGCCGCCGCTCGCGGCGCGCAGCGCGAAGAAGTCCGGGCTGCCGGGGCAGGTGACCACCGGGGACGCGCCGACGCCGAGGGGCAGCGCCTCGCCTGCGCTGTCGTTGGGCTCGGCGGCGTCCTCCAGGCAGAGGGGCTCGCTCTCCTCCAGGGTCAGGCGGTAGGCCAGATCCACGCCGCGCGCGGCGTAGACCCGCAGCGTGACCTCCTCCAGCGCCCCCGGCGGCAGGTAGAGCTCCTCCGGCGAGGTCGCCAGGCCGCCCCGAGCCACGACGCGGCCCCCCTGGAGGGCCTCGACGTCCAGATCGGCGTTGTCCGCATGGAAGAGGCGCACCCGGAGCGCCTGGCCCGACGCCTGCGCCGTCTCCAGGCGCAGCGCGTACCAGTCCTCCTCGCCGCGGCAGAGGGTCAGCCCGGCGTAGGAGCCCGGCAGGATCTCCCGGATCAGCGCCGCGCTGTTGGGCTCGAACGAGTCCGGGAGGCAGATGTCCAGCCGACACCGCCCCGTGTCCAGATCACAGTACTCCTGCCCGCTCTCGCCGCACTCCGCGTCGCTCGCGCACAGCTCCCGTTGGCACTGCCCCAGCAAGCACGCCTCGCCGCTGCGGCACGCCGCGTCGTCGGCGCAGGGCGCCTCGGCCTCGCAGCGGCTCCGCCCGCCGGCCTGCACGCAGCGCTGCCCCCACGGGCACGCGTCGTCCGAGGCGCAGATGGTGCGGCAGCTCCCGACGCCGCCGGGGCTCTGCTCGCAGTACTCCCCCTCGCGGCAGGCGGCGCCGCTGCGGCAGCCGATCCGGCACCGCTCCCCGTCACACACCGCCCCCTCGGGGCACTCGTTGTCCCGCGCGCAGGCCACCGGCCTGCACTCCTGGGTCACCTCGTCGCACACCTCGGCCTTGGAGCAGCTCACGAACGCGCACGCTCCCACGCAGAGCCCCGAGGCCACGTCGCACGTCAGCCCCGCCGCGCACGTCGTGCAGGCGTCCCCCTCGCACGGATCGCCGGGCTCCCGGCAGAAGGTCGCCCGCTCCACGCACATCCCCGTCGCCACGTCGCAGGTCTGCCCCGCCGCGCAGGTCACCTGCTCGCAGGAGGGCGTCGGCGGCGCCCCGCACGCCCCGGTCGTCCGGTCGCAGATCTGGCCCGCCGCGCACCCGGCGGTGACGCAGCTCTCCTCCTCGCACCCGCTCAACGCGCCGAGCGCCGCAGCCGCCAGGAGCGCCCAGCCCGCGAGGACGCCCCACCTCACAGCGGCTTGCCCAGGAGCTTGTCCACGCTCTCCTGGAGCGCCTTCAGATCCCCCGCGCCGATGAACACATCCCGGATGATCCCCGCTTGATCGATCACGACGGTCGTAGGCAACGCGTTGATCTTATAGTCTTTGTTGGCCTGGCGCTTCGTGTCGGTGGCGGTCGCGTACTTCAGCGGGGTCTTCGCGGTGAAGCCCTGGAGCACCGTCGCCTCCTCATCCGAGATCCCCAGCAGCACAAAGTCCTCGCCCTGGTGGCGCTCCGCCAGCGCGTTCATCTCGGGGATCGACTTCCGGCAGGGGCCGCACCACGTCGCCCAGAAGTCGAGCACGATCACCTTCCCCCGGTGCTCCTTCAGCGTCGTGGGCTTGCCCGTGCTGGTCAGCTGCACCGCGAAGTCCGGCGCCGGCTTGTTCATGAGCTGCGAGCGCAGCATCTCCATCCGATCCGGCCGCACCCCCAGCAAGAGCGGCATCTTCAGCCGCTCCTTCCCACGCACCACCTCGAAGATCACCCGCGCGCCGGGCTCGGTGCCCCGGACCAGCTCGATCAGCTCCTTCGTCTCCTTCACCTCCTTCCCGTTGAAGCTCAGGATCGCGTCCCCGGCCAGAAACCCCGACGACGCCGCCGGAGAGCCGTCAAAGACGCTCTCGACGCCCACCACCGCCCGCTTCAGCCCCAGCTCCTTCGCCTTGGCCTCGTCGAACATCGTCAGCGCCACCCCAAGCCACCCCTCGCCTTTTTGCGGGGTCGGGGGCCTGGCGTTGTCGCCGGGGACCGGGATGGGCTGGGCCTCGGCGCGGCTCGGCTGCCACGCCCCCCAGGTCAGCGCCAGCGCCAGCCCAAGCAAAGCCAGCGCGCCTGCGCGCGTCGCTTGGGGAATCCAGGGACGGAGAGGAAGGAGGCTCGTCATCGCGTTGTTCCATCGGGCGGGCCGGGCGGTGCGCTGCCCGGCGTCTCACTCCACGCCCCAGGCTTGGCACGCCGCCGCCCCTTGGGGTACACCTCACCGGGCAGGGAACGCCCATCCCGCCCGACGTATTCGATCCACCCTAGCACGTCGCCGCGCCTGCGTCTCCACCCTCCGCGCGACCCCACCCCCAGGAGCCTCCCCGAGATGACCACCGCACAGGCTATCGTCGTCGCCCTCGGGATCGTCACCCTCCTCCTCGGCGTCTTCGCTGGACGCGCCTTCATCGACCCCTACGCCCTCACCACCACCGCCCAGAAGGCCCGCCGCTGGCTCGGCATCGGCCTCCTCATCCTGGGCCTCTACGTCACCGCGGGCGCCTTCTTCGAGCCCCAACCCCTCGCCCCCGGCCAGGGCCTCCCCTGGCAGGACGAGGCCGCCATCGACCCCACCCTCACCCAGGCCAAGGCCGAAAACAAGCCTGTCATGCTGGATTTCTGGTCAAAATCATGCACAAATTGCAAGGTTCTTGAGCGGGAGACCCTGCTCCACCCCACGGTGGCCCCGACGCTCCGCGCCGACTTCGCGCTCCTGAAGGTCAACACCGACGTGCTCTACGAGGCCGACCGGCCCCGCTACGACGCCTTCAAGCAGGCCTTCGGCAACATCGACAACCAGCCCTACGTCGTCTTCCTCAACGCCCGCGGCGAGTTCCTGCCCGACCTCAGCTTCCACGGCCTCAAGTCCGCCGAGGAGCTGCTCCCCATCCTCCCCACCGTCGCAGACGCCGCCCCCGGCGGCGAGAGCGGCGAAGGCGGCCTGGCGCGGCAGATCGAGGAGGACGGGCTGCTGACGGTGCTCCTGCTGGTGTTCCTCGGCGGGCTGGCGGCCTCGCTGACGCCGTGCGTCTACCCGCTGATCCCGATCACGATCTCGGTCTTCGGGGCCCGGGAGGCCACCAGCCGCCTCCAGGCCTTCGGGCTCTCCACCGTCTACGTCGGCGGGATCGTGCTGACCTACACCGCGCTCGGGCTCGTCGCGGCCTCGGTGGGGAAGGGGATCGGGGAGGCGATGAAGAGCCCCTGGGTGCTGGTGGGCCTGGCGGCGCTCATGATCGCCATGGGCCTCAGCTCGCTGGGCCTCTACGAGATCGGCCTGCCCACGAGCCTCCAGACCCGCCTCTCCATGGCAGGAGGCAAGGGCGCCCTGGGCGCCCTCATCATGGGCCTGGTGGCCGGGCTGGTCGCCACCCCCTGCGTCGGACCCATCCTGGTCACGGTGCTCGTCTTCGTCGCCCAGACCCAGGACCTCGCCTTGGGGGCGCTCCTCCTGGCGACCTTCGCCCTGGGCATGGGGATGCTCTTCCTGGTCCTGGGCACCTTCGCCGGGCTCCTGAGCCGCCTGCCCCGCAGCGGCCCCTGGATGGTCGCCGTCAAGACGGCCTTCGGCGCGGTCTTCTTCGTCGTCGCCCTCTACTACCTCCGCCTCGCGCTCCCCTTCGTCAAGGCCCCCATCGAGGCGGCCTGGAGCGTCGCCGGCCTCCTCACCTGACACCCCGGAGCCTCCTGCGATGAGCGACGCCCCCGTCTCCACCGACATCACCTGGCACCGCGGCCAGGTAGACCGCGCCGCCCGCGAGGCCCTCCACGGCCACCGGGGCTGCACCCTCTGGTTCACCGGCCTCTCCGGCAGCGGCAAGTCCACCCTCACCACCGCCCTGGAGGCGGCGCTGCACGCCCGCGGCGTCCACACCTACGTCCTCGACGGCGACAACATCCGCCACGGCCTCTGCCGCGACCTCGGCTTCTCCGACGCCGACCGCGCCGAGAACATCCGACGCATCGGGGAGGTCACCCGCCTCTTCACCGACGCGGGCCTCATCGTGCTCACGGCGTTCATCTCGCCGTTCCAGGCGGACCGCGACGCCGTCCGCGCCCTCCACGCCCCCGGCGACTTCCTGGAGATCTACGTCCAGGCCGATCTCGCCACCTGCGAGGCCCGCGACCCCAAGGGCCTCTACCGCAAGGCCCGCGCAGGCGAGATCCCCCACTTCACCGGCCTCTCCTCGCCCTACGAGCCCCCCCTTCGCCCCGACCTCACCGTCGACACCGCCTCCAACAGCCTCGAAGCCTGCGTCGCTCAGCTCCTCGCCGCCCTTGAGGCCGACAAAACAGCGCCCAGGGGGCGCTGACCCTCCCCTCCTGCGCCTTGACCCAACCCCCGGAGGAGCCCATGCGCCCTGACCCCGACCGTCTCACCCTCGGCGCAGATCTCCGCGGGGCCAGCCTCGCCTTGGTGGACGGCGTGCTCCAGACCACCGACATCGTGGAGTCCATGCACGCCGCCATCGCCCACGGCGCCTTCATCTTCGGTGACACCCGGCCGCGCCGCACCTGGGGCCTCACCCGCCTCGTCTACGGTCAGGTCCGCGGCGTCACCCGCCTGGTGGGCTGGGGGCTCCAGGGCGTCCTCGCTCCCCTGGAGCCCCTCCTCACCGCCGACACCTCCGGCCTCGCCCGAGAGGACGCGGTGGCAGCCCTCAACGGCCTCGTCGGCGCCCACCTCCGCGACACCGGCAACCCCCTGGCGATCCCGATGGGCTGGCGCACCCCCGACGCCCCCGCCCGCGAGCACGTCATCGTCCTGCTCCACGGCTCCTCCATGAGCGCCCAGGGCTGGGCCCGCCAGGGACACGACCACGGCGCGATGCTCGCTGAGGCGCTGGACGCCACCCCCCTCTACCTCCGCTACAACAGCGGCCTCCCCATCCACGAGAACGGACGCGCGCTGGCTGACCTCCTGGCGGAGCTGCCCGCGCAGTGGCCCGTCCCCCTCCGCCGCGTCACCCTGGTCGGCTTCAGCATGGGCGGCCTGGTGGCCCGCAGCGCCCTCCGCTGCGCCGCGCAGGACCGCGCCCCCTGGCTGGACCTGCTCGACGCCTTCGTCACCCTCGGCACCCCCCACCACGGCGCCCCCCTGGAGCGCATCGGCCACCTCGCGACCCAGCTCATGGGCGTCACCCCCTACGCCGCTCCCATCGCCCGGCTCGCCCGGGTCCGCGGCCCCGGCGTTCAGGACCTCCGCCACGGCAACCTCACCGAGGCGGACCACGCCGCCACCCGCGACGGCGCCTCCCGCGACGCCCGAGCGCCCGTCCCCCTCCCGACCCACATCCCCTGCTACCTCCTGGCGGGCTCGCTCTCCAGGGCCGCCCCCCCCTCCGGCAAGCCAGGCCTCGGTGATGGCCTGGTGCCGCTCTCCAGCGCCCTCGGCCAGCACGCCGATCCCGCCTTGACCCTCGACGTCCCCGAGGAGCGCCGCGCGATCTGCTACGATTGCAGCCACCTCGGCCTCCTCAGCCACCCCGGGGTCGCCGCCCAGCTCCGCGCCTGGCTCGCGCCTGCGCTCCTCGCCTTTGCCCTCCTCCTGCTCCCCGCCCTCGCCTCGGCCCAGCCCGCCGACGTGCCCCAGCCCCCCGATCTGCTCACCTTCGCCCACGGCGCGCTCCCCCTCAAGATCGAGGGCAGCGGCGCCCGCCTCGGCACCAACCCCGAGCACGCCATCGCCCTCATCGACGGCAGCCGCACCGCCCGCACGCTCAACCATCAGTGGGTCCAGCCCGACACCGACTTCATCTTCACCTACGCCCTTCCCGCCGCCACGACCTTCAAACGCTTCCTCGTCCCCGAGATCGGCGAGACGCCCTCCGCCTACCAGACCTTCGTCCACACCATCGAGATCCACGGCGCGAGCGCCTCCCCTGACGGCCCCTGGACCCTCCTGGCCTCCGGCGTCCTCACCCCCCACCCCAGGCGTGGCCAGGAGACGGTCCTCCCCCTTGTCGCCTCCCCTGCGGTGCGCTGGGTGCGCGTCCGCCTCTCCGGCGCCAACACCCCCGGCGCCCGCTTCGTCGAGTTCACCGAGCTGATCGGCCAAGGCGATCAGGCCCCCGTCCCCCGCTCAGACGCCTTCACCGGCGTCTGGTCCCCTCGCACCGGCGCGATCCGCCTCGATCAGCAGGGCGCCCTCGTCTCCGGCTGTGCCGACGGCGGCCGCAAGCTCCTCACCGGCGCGGTGTCGGGCAACCTCCTCTTCGCCACCCTCAAGGACGCTCACACCGGCATCCCCGGCGCCATGATCCTCAGCGTCGACCCCGCTGGCGCCCTCGCCGGCCTCCGCTCCGACAACGGCGCCCCCTTCCGACCCTACGACGGCGCCGCCGCCCCCTCCACCACCCCCTCCGGCTGCGAACCCCGACCCGTCCGCGCCCTCGGCTGCGGCGACACCCTCCACGGCCTCCGCTTCGCCTACGACTCCGCTGCGCTCCTCCCCGAGTCCGCCGAGCTGCTCGACGCCCTCTACACCGGCCTCAAGGCCACCCCCAACACCCGCATCACCCTCACCGGCCACACCTCCAGCGAAGGCGCCGCACCCTACAATCAGGACCTCTCCGAGCGCCGCGCCGCCGCTGTCCTCGACGCCCTCGTCTCCCGAGGACTCCCCCGCGTCCGCCTCACCGCCGCAGGCCAAGGCGAGGCCGAACCCCTCGCCAAGAACGACACCGAGGCCGGGCGAGCCCTGAATCGCCGGGTGGTGATCAGCTGCGCGGGGCCGTGACGCACGGCTCGGTGCTGCCGAATCGCCAAGATGAAATGGGGTGGCCGGTGCGAGTCGTGAGGCCACGCTGTGCGCACGCCGCGCGCCTCGCGGCGGGAGCACCTGTGGATCAGACTTTGCTGCCCGATCTCGGGGCAGGATCGCCCGTGGATCGCGCCTCGGCGCCCGGTTTCGGGCGCGAGCGCCCGTGGATCACGGCGCGGCATTCGATTTCGTGCACGGAGCGCGTAAAGCCACATCGACAAAACGAAATGAGTATGTCATAGGGTGGTTGGACTCAGCTCAGGAGGCCCTATGAGGAAACCCTTTCCCGAGATTTCCGAATCCGCCGAGACGTTGGATGCCTTGCTCAAGAGCCAGACGCGAAGCTTGCTTCG
>CAUJGC010000312.1 GCA_963169075.1 Myxococcota bacterium | reverse complement strand
GCAGCGCCCACACCCCTCCCCACTCACCGCCGCCGCCACACCGCCGGCACCCCCAGCAGCAGGAGCAACCCCACCAGCCCCCACGGCGCGCCGGGCCGACGGCCCGGCGCGTCGCAGCCGCACCCGTCGTCGCTGCCGCCTGTGCCCGTGACGACGTTGGGCGCCTCCGCGTCCTCCACCCCCGCGTCCTCACCCCCCATCCCCACCTCCTCGCCGCCGCTGCTGCCGGTGTCCTCCTCCACCTCTCCGGCGTCCTCCTCCACCCCCACCTCTTCGCCGTCCTCCGGCGCGCAGAAGGAGCGGTCGGGCTCGGGCACCTCCTGGCGCTCGATGGGCACCAGCGCCGCGTCCTCCACGCAGCGGGTCACGCCCACCCCGGACTCCCGACCAAAGACGTCCACCGCCCGCACCTCGAAGCAGTATGGGCCGCTCTCCTCCGGGTCCTCCAGCGGGAGCCGAAGCCTCACCTCCGCGTTGGGGCTCCGCACCACCCCTATCGGCGTCGCCTCGGCTCCCTCCACCCGGTAGATCCGGTAGTCCACCGCGCCGACGCCAAACTCATCTGACGCCGCCGCGAAGCGCAGGTCCACCACCCGCGGGTAGCTCCACCCCACCGTCCAGCACCAGGTGCAGCTCCCGCAGACGCACGCCTCCTCCACCGACGCGCAGCACGCCTGCTCCGGGCGCGCCACCTCCGTCAGCCCCACCTCCTGGAGCCCCGAGAACGCCGGCGCCGCCTCATCGCGCCCCGACCCCGTGGTGAAGGTGAAGGTGAACGTCCCGTCCTCCAGCGTCGGCGCAGGCAGCAGGCTGTTCAAGAGCCCGATCCGCACCGTGTAGCTCACCCCCTCCGCGAAGTCCCGCGCCGCGATGAAGCGCATCCGCTTCAGCTCCGGCTCAAAGAGCCACTCCCCCGGCACCTCCTCCTCCCCGCCCCGCAGCACCTCCGGGCGCACCGTCCTCGCCCAGGTCGCCGCGTCGGGGAACCCCACGCTCGCCGCCGCCTCCACATAGTCCAGATAGACCGCGATCACCCCGTTGATCGGCGCCTCCTCGCCGTCCGCCGCCGGGAAGGTGTCCTGCACGAACCACGCGTTGAACGGCGGCTCACACGCCGCAGCCTCGCCGCACCACGCCGCGCCAACGCACGCCAGCGCGACCCAACCCAACCGCCGCCACACTCCTCGCCGCTCTCGCATCGCTTCGCCTCCCTGCGCGTGCTGCCCGGTGTTCGTGCGGGTGCAGCATGAAATGCTGCACCCGCACGCTGCGCCGCAGCATATGGCCTCAGCCCACAAAAACCATCGACTCCTCAGGGCGCTCCGGATCGTAGAGGATCCCCAGCGGATCGCCTGGACCCAGCCGCCGCAGCCCCCTGTGGTGCGTCCGCACCTGGCCGCTGTAATAGCGGCCGCCTACATAATAACGGTACGCCAGGCTCCGGCTCCACAGCTCCTTCCCACCCTGCGTCCCCTCACCAAGCCACGCCCCCGTCACCTCACCCACCGTATACTCCGCCCGCGCGTAGAGCCCCAGCGCCTGCTGCGACGCCCGCACCCGCGCCAGCGCCATCAACGCCGCCGCCAGCGCCACCGGCCCCCCCAGCAGCGCCCACACCGGCGCCCCCACCACCACCGACGCCACCGGCAGCGCCAGCGTCACCACCGCCGCGAAGATCGACAGCCCGATCATGAACATATACGACTGACCCCGCGCCGCGTCCTTGAAGTGAAACCCCGGCGCCGGACGCGGCGGGCGACCCGGCCACGGCGCCAGCTTCACCCCCGCCCGGCTCTCCCCGTGGGTCTGCATCAAGAACCCCTCCCGCAGCTCCGCCAGCGCCTCCGCCGCGCTCCCGAAGCGACGCCCGGGCTCCGGCTCCAGCAGCCGACGCAGCCACTGACGCATCCCCAGCGAGATCCGCACATCCTCCGGCAGCTCGATGTGAAAAAGCTCCCCGAAGAGCCGCTCCGGAGACACCCCCGTCAAGAGGTGCGCGCACGTCGCCCCCAACGCGAAGAGGTCCGTCTGCGCATACGCCTGCCCCGCATACTGCTCCGGCGGCATGTAGCCGAACGTCCCCACCATCGTGCTCCCCGCCTCGCTCTCCGACGCGTCCAGCACCTCACGCACCGCGCCGAAGTCGATCAGCACCACCCGACCATCCGCCCGACGCATCAGGTTCGACGGCTTGATGTCCCGGTGGATCACCGGCGGCGTCAGCCCGTGCAGGTACACCAGCACCTCCAGCACCTCCGTCGCCACCGCCCGCACCGCCTCCTCCGTCAGCACCGACGACGCCTCCAGCTCCGCCTCCAGCGTCCGCCCCGGGATCAGCTCCTGCGCCAGGTAGTAGCGCGGCGCCCCCTCCGCCTCCACCTCGAAGTGATCCACATAGCGCGGCACCCCCGGATGCTCCAGGCTGCGCAGCGTCGCCGCCTCCCGCTCAAAAAGATCCAGATCCTTCCACGTCTTCAGCCGCCCCGGCTGAAGCTCCTTGATCGCCACCCGCTGCCCCGTCGCCGCCTCCACCGCCGCATAGGTCCGCCCCAGCGCACCCTCCCCAAGCACCCGCTCCACGCGGTAGCGCCCCGCTCCAAGCTGCGCCGGCACCCCCTCGGGCAGCGCGACAGTCGCCTCCGCAGGCGCAGGCGCCGCCACCGCCGCTGCCGCCCGCGCCTTCATCGCTCCACCTCCACCGCGTGATCCGAGGGCACCTCCGGGTTGTAGCGGATCGTCACCGCCGCACCCACCGGGTAGCGCACCAGCAGCTCCGCCTGCGGCCCGTTCAGCGACGCGTGGTGCTCCTCCCGCGCCACCACCTCACCGTCACGCCCCCGACGCTCCACCGTGTAGCGGTAGGGCACCCCCGCGCTCTCCTGGCCCTGCTCCACATAGCCCCCGTGGATCTCCTGCCACGTCACCACCTGCCCCCTCGTCAGCCGCCAGTGCGCGGGCGGCGGCTCCCAGGCCTCATCCATGTAGCGCCGCCCAAGCAGCAGCAGCGCCAGCAGCAGCCCCGCCCCGCTCACCGCCCCTGCCACCAGGAGCCCCGCGTCCACGCTCTCCCGCGCCTGCGCCATGATCAGCGCCACCGCCCCCGCGAACACCACCGCCGCCCCGAACGCCACCAGCCGGTAGAACCACGTCACCCCCTGCGAGAGCCGCCGCTGGATCTGGCGACGCGCCTGGCGCTCCCGCTTCGTCCGCTGCCGCACCAGCTTGTCCACAAAGCGCGGCGCCTCCCCCGCCTGCACCGCGCGCAGATCCGCCAGCGCCTCCTCCGCGCTCCCATAGCGATCCTCCAGCCGCGTCGCCACCAGCCCCGCCAGCACCGCCCGCAGCCCCGGGCTCACCCCCAGGTTCAGCCCCTCCACGTCCACCGTGAACCCGTCCCGGCTCAGCGACGACGCCGGGCGACGCGTCAAACACTGCACCAACGTCACCCCCAGCGCGAAGAGATCGCTCGCCGGACACGCCTCGCCGGTCAGCTGCTCCGGCGGCATGTACCCATACGTCCCGATCACCGTCGAGCCCGCCTGGATCGTCTGACGCACCGCCTCGCGCACCGCGCCGAAGTCCACCAGCCGCAGCGCCCCATCCTGCCCCGTCACCAGGTTCGACGGCTTCAGATCCCGATGCACCACCGCAGGCTCAAAGCGCCCCAGGTACGCCAGCACCTCCAGCGCCTCGATCCCCAGCCCCACCACCTTCGCCTCGTCGAAGCGCTCCCCCTCCTCCAGTCGCCGGGCCAGCGTCGGCCCGTCGATGTGCTCCTGCACCAGGCAGTACACCCGCTCATTGTTGAATTTATGCTCAAAATGATCTATATATCTGGGTATATTCCGGTGATTCAGCCGCGCCAGCGTCTCCGCCTCCCGCTCGAAGCGCACAAACTCCTTGAGCGTCGTCAGCCGCGACGGGTAGAGCACCTTCACCGCCACCACCCGCCCCGTCTCCTCGTCCACCGCCTTGTAGGTCCGCGCCATCGCGCCCTGGCCCAGCACGTCCACGCACGTGTAGCGACCTCGCAGCCGCGGCATCGCCTCACCGCTCCCAAGCATCGCGCTCCTCTCCGCTCGCCCCGTCGCGTCTACCCCGCGAATATCCTCGCACGCCCCGGATGTTCCCGCAACCGGACCTGGGACCCCCACCCCCCCCCAAGCACGCCCCCCGGAGCCTCATGTCAACCCGCCCCGTCGCCGCCCTCGCCCTGGTCGCCCTCCTCCTCACCTTCGCCTGCGAAGCCCGCGCCGAGCCCCCCCGCGCCACCCCCGCCGACCTCACCCCCTACCCCTGGGCCGCCGAGTGGGAGGGCGACCTCCCCGACACCACCCCCCTCGAAGCCGCCTTCCCCACCCCCCAGGGCCTCACCCGACTCCCCGCACCCCAGGGCTCCTGGGCCGCCTGGCTCCGCCGACTCCCCGTCCGACGCGACCGCGCCGACGTCCGCTCCTTCCGCGGTGACACCCTCCGCGCACCCGCCGCCGCCGTCATCCTCCTCGACGTCGGAGACCGCGACGTCCAGCAGTGCGCCGACACCGCCATCCGACTCCACGCCGAATACCTCTGGCACGCCGGACACGCCGACGCCGCCGCCTACCACTTCACCAGCGGCGACCGCTCCGCCTGGAAGGACTGGCGCCAGGGCGAGCGCTTCGCCCTCACCGGCAACAAGGTCCGACGCAACCGCACCGGCAGCCGCGCCAACAACCACAGCGCCTACCGCGCCTGGCTCCAGCACACCTTCCGCTACGCCGGCACCCAGTCCCTCCGCCTCGACTCCGATCCCGTCCCCCCAGGCCAGCCCCTCCTCCCCGGCGACTTCTTCGTCACCCCAGGCGCCCCCGGACACGCCGTCATCCTCCTCGACGTCGCCCAGGACGACCAGGGGCGACGCTGGGGCCTCGTCGGACAGGGCTTCATGCCCGCCCAGGACCTCCACGTCGTCACCCGCGCCGGCGCGCGCGACAAGGCCTGGCTACCCCTCCCCGACGACGCCGAGGACGCCCTCGACACACCCTCCTGGGCCCCCTTCCCCCGAACCACCGCCCGACGCTTCAAGATGCCGTGATTTTTGCGACGTGATCGCGTAACCTCCCCGGACGGTCCCCGGAACCCGGCACCCGCCCAGGAGCGCCATGTCCTCCACCGTCGTCCTCTTCGGAGGCACCTTCAACCCCCCCGGCCTCCACCACCGCGCCATCGCGGAGGCCCTCGCCGCGCGCTTCGAACGCGTCATCGTCTACCCCTGCGGACCCAGACCCGAGAAACCCTCCTACGACTCCGTCGAGTCCATCTTCCGCGCCGCCGCCATCGACATCGCCTTCCGTGACATGGAGCGCGTGGACGTCGACCTCTCCGATCTCGAGCAGGGCGTCTTCACGCCCTCCATCGACCTCGACCGACGCTTCGCAGCGCCCCACCGCGAGGTCTGGCACGCCGTCCACCTCGACACACTCGCCGGAGGCGGACAGGGCGCCTCCAAGATCCACCGCACCTGGGTCCGCGGCCCCGAGCTCTGGGAGCGCGCGCGCTTCGTCGTCATCGCCAGACCCCAGGACATCCTCGACCCCGCCGACCTCCCACCCCACGCCACCATCCTCCGCGTCCCCACCGAAGGCTCCAGCGCCACCATCCGCGAGCGCCTCTTCCACCGACTCCCCATCGACCACCTCGTCGCACCCGAGGTCGCGGACTACATCTACCGCTACCGCCTCTACCGCGGACAGCTCCCCAACCGCGTCACCGCCATCCAGCTCCGCGACCCCCGCGTCCACATCTTCGCCGACGAGCGCAACCCCCGCGCCCGCGCCTGGACCGAGGACTTCACCCCCTTCCGCGCCCAGCACGACCCCAACTGCATGGTCGTCCTCGGCGGCGACGGCACCATGCTCGCCGCCGTCCAGGAGCACTGGCGCAAGCGCCTCCCCTTCTTCGGCGTCAACGCCGGACACCTCGGCTTCCTCCTCAACCAGGCCACCGACGTCCTCGGCGGGCGCTTCCCACCCGAGCGCCTCATCCTCCGCCAGCTCCCCATGCTCTACATCGAGACCCAGGACCGCGACGGCGCCTGGACCCAGCACCTCACCTTCAATGACGCCTGGATCGAGCGCGCCACCGGACAGTCCGCCTGGCTGGAGGTCCGCATCAACGACCAGATCCGCATGCCACGCCTCATCTGCGACGGCGCCCTCGTCTCCACCGCCGCCGCCTCCACCGCCTACGCACGCTCCATGGGCGCCACACCCCTCCTGGCCGACACCCCCGCCTGGCTCCTCGTCGGCTCCAACGTCATGCACCCCGTCCACTGGCGCTCCGCCCTCCTCTCCTTCGAGTCCACCGTCGAGATCCGCTCCCTCGACATCGACAAGCGACCCCTCCGCGCCTTCCTCCACGGCGTCCCCCTCGGGGAGGTCGTCACCCTCCGCGCGCGCATGAGCCGCATCGCCTCCGCCGAGCTGGCCTTCGTCCCCGAGTACGACATGGCCGAGAAGATCGCCCAGGTCCAGTTCCCCCAGGAGCCCCGACGCTGATCCACCCCGCACGCATCGGCTCCATGCCTTGAGGTTATCCACGTGGACTTCTCCATACCCGACCACCTCCAGCGCCTCATCGACACCACCCGCGCCTTCATCGACGACGAGGTCATCCCCCTCGAACCCCTCATCCCCGAAGGCGCCTTCCAGGCCAACCTCCACCGCCTCGAAGCCGCCCGACAGAAGGTCCGCGACCTCGGCCTCTGGGCCCCCCACCTCCCCCAGCGCTGGGGCGGCATGGGACTCTCCCTCCTGGAGTTCGCCTTCCTCTCCGAGCAGCTCGGCCGCAGCCCCCTCGGACACTTCGTCTTCAACTGCCAGGCCCCCGACGTCGGCAACATGGAGATCCTCATCGAGCACGGCACCCCCGAACAGCAGGAGCGCTGGCTCAAGCCCCTCGCCGCAGGCGCCATCCGCTCCTGCTTCTCCATGACCGAGCCCGAGCACGCCGGCTCCAACCCCACCCAGCTCTCCACCACCGCAACCCTCGACGGCGGCGCCTGGACCCTCAACGGCCACAAGTGGTTCACCACCGCCGCCGACGGCGCCGCCTTCGCCATCGTCATGGCCGTCACCGACCCCGACGCACCCGAGCACGCACGCGCCAGCCAGCTCATCGTCCCCACCGACACCCCCGGCTTCGAACACGTCCGCAACATCCCCATCATGGGACACCCCGGCGACGGCTACGCCAGCCACGCCGAGCTGCGCTACAACGCCTGCCGCGTCCCCCAGGACCACCTCCTCGGCGCCCGCGGCGCCGGCTTCCTCATCGCCCAGCAGCGCCTCGGACCCGGACGCATCCACCACTGCATGCGCTGGCTCGGCATCTGCGCCCGCGCCTTCGACCTCATGTGCCACCGCGCCGCCACCCGCGAGCTCTCCCCAAGCAAGCCCCTCGCCTCACGACAGACCGTCCAGACCTGGATCGCCGAGTCCCGCGCCGAGATCCACGCCGCCCGCCTCGCCACCCTCCACACCGCCTGGACCATCGACCGCCACGGCGTCTACGCCGCCCGCGAAGGCATCTCCCTCATCAAGTTCCACGTCGCAGACGTCCTCCAGCGCGTCCTCGACCGCGCCATCCAGGTCCACGGCGCACTCGGCATCACCGACGACACACCCCTCGCCTGGTGGTACCGACACGAGCGCGGCGCCCGCATCTACGACGGACCCGACGAGGTCCACAAGTCCGTCGTCGCACGCCGCATCCTCAAAGACTACACCCCATAACACGGGAGCCAGCGAGGGACTCCCCCCTGGTCGCCGGAGCTTGTCTCGCCTACAATCGGGAGAATGTCTTGATTATCATAGATGGCGAAGAACATCGGCTGGGGATTGCACTTTCGGGTGGAGGCTTCCGTGCAGCGGCTTTTCATCTTGGGCTCTTCGACTTTCTCAAGAAAAAAGGTTTGTTATGGGATGTTGATGTCGTCTCCTGTGTCAGCGGTGGCTCCATTGCCGGAGCGTTTCTCGCCTCTCGGTGGATAGAAAAGGAGAGGCTGGATTACAATGTGTTTCATGAACTTGAAGAGTTCTTGACCTTGAGGAGCCTCGATGTGAGCTCTATTTTGAAGGGATTGTTTTGTCCCTCGAAAAATGGCTTGGCTATCCTCGCAGATGGTTATGATAAATACCTCTTTGGTGGGCGCACGCTTGGTGATCTGAGCCAAGGACCCAGGCTCTACCTGAACACGACGAACCTGAAGAGTGGGAACATGTTCTCCTTCATCTGTGGTGGAGGTGAACAGGCTAAAGCTGAAATGGGAGACTGGGAGCTGGGTTGGGCCGCTGGGGCTGATTTCAGCCTCGCCCGTGCTGTCGCTGCCTCATCTGCCTTTCCTCCATTTTTCTCTCCATTGATTTTGAGTGAAGATACTTACAGGACAAAGAAGCATGATAAAGGATATGTGTCGCTTACGGATGGGGGTGTTTATGATAATCTTGGCTTGAATCCGATGATTTCAAGCGACAATGGGCTGGGCGTTTGTTTGGTGAGTGATGGTGGAAAGCCTTTTGTTTTCAATGGCAACCCGTCAAGAAATGGTCTTGCTGTGTTGATGAATATAGCCAATATTCAGATGGAGCAGATAAGGGGGTTGAAGATTCAACAGTTGAAGGCAAAGAGGTTGGAGTCTGAAACTTTGAAAGCGGTATGCTGGTGGTCTTTAGACTCATCTGTTCAGGGGAAAGAGCAGACGGCTGCACAGCTTGCTCAGATATCAACGCGCCTCCGCCGCTTGAAGCCCGGACAGCTCGCTGCTCTTCGAGAGCACGGTCATCACCTCGCAGAAATACGCTGGAACAAGTATGTCGAAGGCAATAATTAGAGAGTCTATGGCGTGGAATGACGCTCCTCGCCCCGTCCGCCCCGCCGAGGCCCTGGACACCGACGCCCTCACCTCCTGGCTCGCCGCCCATCACCCGGACCTCCTCACGGGCCCGATCAGCGTCGCCCAGTTCCCCGCCGGGCACTCCAACCTCACCTACCTCCTCCAGCTTGGGGAGCGCGAGGTCATCCTTCGCCGCCCGCCCTTCGGCGCCAACATCAAGTCAGCGCACGACATGCGGCGGGAGTTCGACCTCTTCCAGCGCCTCAAGCCTGCCTTCCCGCGCGTCCCGGCGGCGCTGGCCTTCTGCGACGATCCCGCCGTCCTCGG
This sequence comes from Myxococcota bacterium, assembly GCA_963169075.1. Classification (GTDB taxonomy): domain Bacteria; phylum Myxococcota_A; class Bradymonadia; order Bradymonadales; genus CAUJGC01. The sequence goes on along the minus strand of CAUJGC010000312.1, from coordinate 3,786 downwards.
CGCGGACTTCTACCTCATGGAGCGCCTCCGCGGCGTGATCCTCCGCGCCAGCCCCAGGACCCACCCGCCGCTCACCCCCGACCTCACCGCCCGCATCGCCTACGCCCTCATCGACACCCTCGCGGAGATCCACGCTGTCGATCTTGACGCGGCCCGCCTCACCGAACTGGGGCGCCCCGAAGGCTACGCCCGCCGCCAGATCGAGGGCTGGACTCGCCGCTGGCACGCCGCCGCCACCGACCCCATCGACCACGCCGACGCCGTCATCGCCTGGCTCGCCGCCAACCTCCCCCCCGAGGCCCCCACCCCGACCCTCCTCCACAATGACCTCAAGCACGACAACGTCCTGCTGGACGCCGACGACCTCACCCGCGTCGTCGGCGTCCTCGACTGGGAGATGGCCACCGTCGGGGACCCCCTCATGGACCTCGGCACCACCCTCGGCTACTGGGTCACCGCCCAGGATCTCCCCGAGCTTCAGCTCTTCCCCTTCGGCCCCACCACCCTCCCCGGCACCCCCTCCCGCGCCGCCCTGGTCGCGCGCTACGCCGCCCAGACCGGGCGCGACACCTCCCACATCCTCTTCTATTACCTCCAGGGTCTCTTCAAGATCGCGGTCATCATCCAGCAGATCTACAGACGTTACAAGCTTGGATTGACCCAGGATCCTCGCTTTGCCATCTTCATCGAGGGGGTGCGCCTCATCTTCCGCGTCGCGGCGGATGCGATCAAGCGCGAGAGCATCGAGCCCGCTGCCCAGGGGTGAGGCAGCCTGGGCGGCTCAGTCGTTGAGGAAGACGGGGAGGTGGGGTTCGAGCTGGATGACGATGTCGCGGACCTCGGGGAAGCGTTCGTGGAGGTCGCGGCGGAGGGCGAGCATGCCCTCTCCGGCGGTGTGGAGGGTGAGGTGGGGGTCGAAGGTGACGTGGAGGTCGAGGTGGACGTGCCCGTCCATGCCGCGTGAGCGGATGTTGTGGCAGGAGCGGAGGCCGGGGATGCGGTGGGCGACCTGGCGGACCTCGTCGGGGGGGATGCGGGAGGTGTCCACGAGGACGTGGAGGGCGTCGCGGATGATCTTCCAGGCGGTGGCCCCCACCAGCGCGATCACGACGAGGGCCGCGAGGAGGTCAGCGCCCGGGACCCCCAGGAGGGAGAGGCCGAGCCCGGCGAGGACGGCCAGGGTGGCGAGGGCATCGGAGGCGGTGTGTGCGGCGTCGGCGGTGAGGATGGAGGAGCCGAGGCGCTTGCCCTCGCGGCGCTCCCAGGCGCTGACCCCGAGGTTGACGCCGAGGCTGAGGGTGACGGCGGCGAGGGTCCAGGGGGTGACCTCGGGCGCGGTGCCGTCGAGGAAGCCCTCGACGGCGTGCTTGCCGAGGCCGAAGAGGCCGACGGCGATGAGGATGCCGATGAAGAGGGTGGCGGCGACCTCGATCTTGCCGTGTCCGTAGGGGTGGTCTTCGTCGGGTGGGCGTGCGGAGAGGGCGGTGGCGGTCAGGCCGACGACGTTGCTCACGGAGTCGAAGAGGGCGTGGATCGCGTCCGCCAGGAGCGCCACCGAGCCCGAGAGGACCCCGAGGGCGGCCTTCAAGGCGCAGACCGCCAGGTTGAGGCCGAGCGTCGCCCAGAGGACGCGCCGCACCGCGCGGCCGCGCGCCTCGACGCCAGGATCGGGGTGGGAGGGGTTGAGCGCCATGGAAGGGCCTCCTTCGGTCGTCCGAGCGAGCGGATTAGCCTTGGGAAAGTCGGGGTCTTCGGGGCCAAAAACGCCGCAAGGGCGCCCCTCTGGAGAGGGTGCGCCCTTGACTGGAGGTCGAAGCTAGCATCACGGCGCGGGTTTGTCCACCCCTTCGGGCGTCGGCGCGGCGGCGAGCCACGCCGCGGCGGCCTCGGCGCTGTCCAGGAGGGCAGCCTCGGCGGCCTCCGCCTGATCGGCGGCGACGGCCTGGGTGAGGCGCGCGTGCTCATCGTCGCGGAGCGGGCGCTGGAGGCGTCGGACGAAGAGGCGAGCCAGCTCGGCGGCGCGTCCTTCTTGTCGCCCTTCTTGTCGCCCTTCTTGTCGTCCTTCCTGTCGTGTCACGTCCTGGAGGAGATCCCAGAGTCCGGGGACTTGCTGGGTGTAGTAGTCAATGACCTCATTCATGGTCAGCTCGCGGGGGTTGTCTTCGTCGGGATCGTGCAAGTTGGGTGGGTGGGTGTCGTAGGCGGTCATCTTGAAGATCTCCATCCATTGGGGGAGCCAGGCGGGGCGGAGGTTCTGCTGGACGAGCCAGCGGAGCAGCTCAAGGCGTGGCTTGCCGGTGCGGACCTGCAGAAAGGGGAGGAGGCGTGGATCCAGCGGGAGCTGATCGGCGGCGACCCAGAGGGAGCGAGCGTCTGGGCCGTTGACCCAGGCGCATCCTCCTCCGAGGAGGGTAAGGCGTCCGGAGGCGGCGATCCACTCTGGAAGGTAGGGTGCCACGAAGAGCAGCGTGGCTTCGCGCGGGTAGAAGGCGAGATCAGCGCGTCGGGGCTCGTGTGCGGCGCGGCGTCGCGCGGCGTCGCGGTCTTCGAGGCAGGCGCCCAGCTCCCAGAGGGTGAGTCGGACGCGCGCTCGGGTCCAGGCCTCGTTGTCGGGGCGGTCGCGTCCCATCTTCAGCTCGACGACGGCCGCGGCGCCCTGGAGGAGGCTCCAGGGCGGCGGGAGGGCGGGGAGGGCCTGGGGGTCTCGGATGTGGATCACGCCGTCGGGGTGAAGCTCCGCGCCGAGGGGCAGCTCGTGGCTCTTCTCCCAGATGCAAGCGTTTTGCGTCGCGCGCGGGGTCTCTTCTTCAAAGATCTTCTTGCCGAGCTGATCTGCATCGCCCATGGCCGCTCCTCCGTCGGGTGGCGTGCCCTCGCGGGGTGAGGGCGCGTTTGTTACCGTCGGGTCGTTGGGCGCGTTGCGTCGTTCAGGGCTTGGGGCGGGCCTTGGCGCGGGCGGCGGCGCGGTCGAGATCGACCTCGGTCATGGGGGCGTCGATGCGCTGGGCGAGGAGCCCGCTGGGATCGATGACGAGGGTGGTGGGGATGCTCTCGATCTGGAAGCGGCGCTCGAAGTCCTTGTCTCCGAGGAGGAGGGGGTAGGTGGCGCCGTAGCGGCGGGCCTTCTTGACGTCGGCGCCGATGTCGGCGGCGTCGATGAGGACGCCGTAGACCTCGACGTCGCCGCCGTTGGCGCCCTCTTTGGCGTAGAAGCGTGCGAAGTCGGGGATCTCCTCTTTGCAGGGCTCGCACCAGGTGGCGAAGACGTTGAGGATGACGACCTTGCCGCGTCGGGCTTCGAGGTGGAAGGAGGCGCCGTCGGGGGAGGGGAGGGTGAGTGCGCCGACGGGCTTGCGGTCGATGAGGATGCGGCCGGAGGCGTCGACGGGCTTGTTGGTGGCCTCGGTGACGGCCTCGGCGCGGGGGGCGAGGATGATGCGCTTCTTGCCGTCGGGGCCGACCTCGACGCGCTGGTTGTAGTAGTCGCCTGCGCCGGCCTCGCCCAGCTCGGGGGCTTCGAGCTTGTTGACCTGCTGGGTGACCTGGGCGCGGGCGCCGAGGAGGTCGTGCTCGGCCTGCTCGACCATGAGGGTGGGGAGGTTGGCGAGGGTGGCGACCTCGCGGCGCTGCTGCCAGGTCCAGACGGCGTAGCCGGTGAGGGTGAGGAAGGTCAGGAGGAGGAGGGCGCCGAGCGCGCGTGTGGCGCGGTCGGGGTTGCTCATCTTGACGCGCCGGGTGTTGGGGGTGGGGCGGTGGAGGTTGGGGGGGGGGCGGAGGTTGGTGGGG
>CAUJGC010000311.1 GCA_963169075.1 Myxococcota bacterium | reverse complement strand
CGCCGCCGCGCAGGAGCGGCGCCTGGAGGGATCGCTCCGGCGCTTGCCGGGCGTCGTAGACGCCCGGGTCCACCTGACGCTCCCGGCGCCAGCCCACCGCCTCCCGGGGGCGCCAGCCCCCGCGCCCCAGGCCGCGCTCCTCTTGAGGCTCCAGCCTGGCGCGGCCTCACCGGAGGCAGACGCCCGGCGCCTGGTGAGCGGCGCGGTGGAGGGGCTGGAGGCGCCGCAGATCGAGGTGGTGGCTCGCGAGGCTGCGCTCCCGGCGCCGCTCCCCGCCGAGGCGTTACCCTGGGACGAGGTCGGCCCGCTCCGGGTCGCGCCGGGATCACGGGGCGCCGCGCAGGGGATCTTCGGGGGGCTCCTGGGGGTGATTTTGCTCCAGTCGGCGGCGATCGCTTGGCTGGTGGTGCGGCGGCGCCGCGCCGCGCCGCCGTGAGCGACGCCTCCACGCTCCACCTGACGCTCTGCCGGGGGCTGACGCCTGCGGAGGCGGCCTGCTTCGCGGCGGCGCTGACGCGCCCTGGCGCGTCGCCCACGCGCGGGCTCCTCCCCGAGTCCCAGGCGCCGCTGGCGGAGGCGTGGGCGCGTGCGGCAGACCTGAGCGAGGCGACGCGCGGCGAGGTGGGGCGCGCGATCCTGGCGCGTCTGGAGGCGGGGTGCGAGGCGCCGATGGCGCCGCTGCACCCGGCCTGGCTGCCCTCCTGGCGGCGGCGCGAGCCGCTGCTGGTGGCGTGGCTGCGGGGTGAGCGGACGTGGAGCCCTGAGCGCTCGGCGTGGCTTGGGTGCTGGGCAGGCCACATCTTCGGCGTGCTGGACCCGAGGCACGCCTGGGAGCTGGGTCGCGGCGAGGTGCTGGAGCTGGACCACCTGGCGCTGCGCGCCGCCGAGGAGGGTCCGCGGGTGGTGCAGGTGGCGGGGTGTGCGCTCCTGGCGTCGGCGCTCCGGGGGGCGACCCGCCGCGAGCAGGCGACCACGCTGGCGGCGCTGGCCCCGGAGCCTTCGCGGCGGCTGCTGGACGCGCTGCGCCGCGGCGAGGACTTCCCGGAGGCGCTGCTGCGCTTCGCGCGGGCGCGCCTCCCGGCGCTGCCGCTGGTGGAGGACACGGCGGCGGCCTGGCTGGAGCTGGGCCTCATGGCGCTGGCGCCGGAGCTGGCCGGGCGCCATCAGCACCTGATCAAGCCGCTCTGCTACGCGCTGCCCCCGGAGGTCGAGCTGCTCCTTCTGGCCCACGTCGAGCGCGCCCAGGAGCGTCAGGAGCGCCGGGAGGAGTCTCTACAGACGGCGCGGCCGATCCTGGCGGCCCTGGCGCGCGACGCGGCCTCCTCGGCTCGCTGCGTCGTCACCCCCGCCGACGTTTCACGTGAAACATCCCCTGCCCCCGAGCCCGACCATGCCGCCTGACGAGCCCCTCGCGATGATCCTGGAGGCCGCCGAGGCGGCCCGGCTCCGCCTCCGCACCCTCGGCGCCGGCCCGAGCGTCCTCACCCCGCAGGACCAGCGCGATCAACACGAGGCGCGGCGCCTCCTCGACGAGATCCAGGCCCTCCACGAGCGCGCGCATCAAGCCCACCAGGACGCCCTCGCCGCCTCCCGCCGAGCAGGCCGCGCGGAGGGCTACGCCGAGGCCCTCGCCGCCCTCAAGGTCGCCCACGACACCCACAGCGCCCTCCTCCAGGAGGCCGAGGCCGATCTCGTCTGCCTCGCCTTGCGCGTCGCGCACCGCATCCTCGGCCGACGCCTGGAGGCGCACCCCGAGGAGCTGGCCGAGGTCGTCGCACGCGCCCTCGACCTCGCCAGAGGACGCAGCCGCGTCGAGCTTCGCGTCCACCCCGAGGACCTCCCCCACCTCACCGCGCACCTCCCGCGACTCACCCAGGCCCTCGGCCAGGAGCCGCGCCTCACCGCCGACCCCCACCTCCCGCCGCGCGGCTGCCACATCCACACCGAGGCCGGCGTCATCGAGGCGGACCTCGACACCCAGCTCCGCGCCGTCGCCGCCCTCCTCGGCGTGGAGGAGCGGTACACATCAGAAAAAATATAAAATAAATATACAATAAAACAAAAATAAACATGAAGATCGACCTCAACCGCTACCTCGACGCCCTGGAGCCCGACGGCCCACCCCCCGTCCGCACCCTCGGGCGGCTCCGCGAGCTCACCGGCCTCGTCCTCAAGGCTGCCGCCCCTGGCGCCGCCGCCGGAGACCTCGTCGAGATCCTCCGACCCCCTCGCCAACCCCTCCTCGCCCGCGTCGTCGGCTTCAAAGACGAGCTGGCCGTCCTCATCCCCCTCGGAGACCCCGAGGGCCTCAGCCTCGAATGCACCGTCCGACCGACCGGCGCCCCCCTCACCCTCCCCGTCGGAGATGCCCTCCTCGGGCGCGTCCTCGACGGCCTCGGACGACCCATCGACGACGGCCCGCCCCTCCCGCCCCACCTCCCCCGCTCGTCCACCCGACGCCCAGCGCCAGCGCCCCTCCAGCGCCCCCCCATCACCCAGCCCTTCCAGACCGGCGTCCGCGCCATCGACGCCCTCCTCACCCTCGGCGTGGGCCAGCGCGTCGGCCTCTTCGCCCCCGCAGGCGCCGGGAAGTCCACCCTCCTCGCCCAGATCGCCCGCGGCGCGGACGCCGATGTCATCGTCATCGCCCTCGTCGGAGAGCGCGGGCGCGAGGTCCGCGACTTCCTCCAGGACACCCTCGGCCCCCAGGGACTCCAGCGCGCCGTCGCCGTCGTCGCCACCGCCGATCACCCGCCCCTCCTCCGCCTCGAAGCCGCCTACGTCGCCACCGCCGTCGCAGAGCACTTCCGCGACCAGGGCAGGCGCGTCCTCCTCCTCTTCGACTCCCTCACCCGCTTCGCCCGCGCGCTCCGCGAGGTCGGCCTCGCCGCAGGAGAGCCCCCCGCCCGACAAGGCTTCCCGCCCAGCGTCTTCCGCGCCCTCCCCGCGCTCCTCGAACGCGCCGGCACCTCGCCTCAAGGCTCCATCACCGCCCTCTACACCCTCCTCCTCACCGACGAAGACCTCCACCATGACCCCATCGCGGAGGAGGCCCGCGCCGCCCTCGACGGACACATCGTCCTCTCGCGACGCCTCGCAGAGCGCGGCTGGTGGCCCGCCATCGCCCCCCTCCCCTCCCTCAGCCGCCTCAGCCCACGCCTCACCTCCCCCGAGGTCCAGCGCGCCGCCGCGCACCTCCGACGCCTCCTCGCCGCCTGGGAGGCCCAGCGCGACCTCATCGCCCTCGGCGCCTACAAGCCCGGCGCAGACCCCGACGTCGATGAGGCCCTCCGACGACTCCCCGACATTGAAGATCTCCTCACCCAGGGCCCCGAGCCCACACCCCTCAAGATCGCCCAGCGACGCCTCCTCGACCTCCTCGCCTGAGGCGCGGCGATGTTTCACGTGAAACGATCCGCGGGTCGTGGATCACCCTGTACCCTCCACAACTGTAATCTTGACCAGTTGGCTCGCCGTGCCTAAGCTTGAGGGGTCGCGGCCAGGAGCCGCCCACACACGCCCCACCCCCTGCGAGGTCCAGGCTCATGTCCGACGCCCTCCTCACCCTCCTCACCCTCCGCAAGCAGCAAGAACGCCTCCTGGCCGCCGAGTCCCAGGAGGCGCAGGCGCGCCTGGAGCTGCTCCGGACGACCCACCAGCCCCACCTCGACGCGCTGGAGGACGCCGCGCACCTCCAGGACGCGGTGCGGCAGCGCCTGGATCGCCTCCCTCAGGCGCCCTGCTCGCTGGAGGACGCCTGGCAGCGGGAGGAGGAGCGCCAGCGCGTCGAGGATCGCCTCCACATCGCGCGGCGCCACGCCGAGGCGGCCCGGCCGCTCCTCCAGGACGCCGAGCGCCGCGCCGAGCGCGCGCTCCAGAGCTGGCGCCAGACCCGCGCCGAGGTCGAGGCGCTGGAGCGCCTCGTCGAGCAGCGCCAGCGCGACGCAGGCGCGCAGCTCCGGCGCCGCCAGGAGCGCGAGCTGGACGATCTCTACACCCTGCGCCACGCCCCGCGGAGCGACCTGTGAGCGCCGATCCTTCACACGCCGAGGAGGCCCCGCTGGAGGAGCTGCGCGGCACGCTGGAGCGCATCCGCTTCGAGCGCGACGACGGCGCCTGGTGTGTCGCGGAGCTGCGCGCCCAGGGCGGCGCCATCCCCTTCGGGGTGGACCCCTCGGTGATCATCGTGGGGGATCTGCTGGGGAGCCACCCGGGGCAGGAGCTGCGGATGCGGGGGCGCTGGAAGCAGCACCCCCACTTCGGGCGCCAGTTCGAGGTGGTCGCGATCTGCGACGAGCTGCCCATCACCACCCGGGGCATCGAGATCTATCTGGCCTCCAACGCGCTGGGCGGCATCGGGGAGAAGCTGGCCCAGCGCCTCACCGATCGCTTCGGCCTGGAGACGCTGGACGTCATCGCCAACCAGCCCGAGCGGCTGCGGGAGGTGGAGGGCATCGGCCCCAAGCGCGCCGAGCGCATCGCGAAGGCGTGGGGGCGCCAGGCGGCGGTGCGGGAGGTGATGCTCTTCCTCAACAGCCTCCAGATCTCGACAGCCTGGGCGGGGCGCATCATCAAGGCGTGGGGCGAGGGCGCCTTGAGCCGCATCCAGCGCGATCCCTACGCGCTGGCGCGGGACGTCCACGGCATCGGCTTCGCCACCGCCGACCGGATCGCCCGGAACCTGGGCTTTGAGGGGGACGATCCGCGCCGGGTCCGGGCCGGCGTCCACTATGTGCTGCGGGAGGCGGCAGGCGAGGGGCACCTCTACCTGCCGACCTCAGCGCTGGAGGAGCGGGCTGCGCAGCACCTGAGCGTCCCGCTGGACACGATCCGCGCCGCGATAGAGCACCTGGCGCAGAGCGGCCAGGTGATCCTGGAGCCGGTGACGGACGAGGAGGCGGCCTCGGGGGAGGGGCACCTGGCGGCCTTCCCGCGGCTCCACCACGAGGCGGAGCTGCGGTGCGCGGCGCACCTCCGGCGCCTCCTGACGGCGGCGCCGGAGGCGCCGCTGGAGGATCCCGCGGGGGAGGTCGAGCGGGCGGAGCGGGCGATGGGGCTTCATCTGGCGGACGCGCAGCGCCGCGCGATCCAGATGGCGACCGAGCACAACCTCCTGGTGATCACGGGGGGCCCGGGGACGGGGAAGACGACGCTGGTGCGGGCGGTGGTCCAGATCGCGGAGGCCCAGGGGTGGCGGACGCTCCTGGCGGCGCCCACGGGGCGGGCGGCGCGGCGGATGAGCGAGGCGACAGGGCAGAGCGCGGAGACGCTGCACCGGCTCTTGAAGTTCTCTTTTCAGGAGGGCGGCTTCCAGCGCAACGCGGAGGCGCCGCTGCTGGCGGAGCTGCTGGTGGTGGACGAGGCGTCGATGATCGACATCCACCTCTTGAGCGCGCTGCTGGCGGCGGTGCCGACAGGGTGTCGTTTGTTGCTGGTGGGGGATGTGGATCAGCTGCCGTCGGTGGGTCCGGGGGATGTGTTGGCGGAGCTGATCCGCTCGGAGGTGATCCCGGTGTGCCGCCTCACCTCGGTGTTCCGGCAGGCGGAGGCGTCCGCGATCGTGCGCAACGCGCACCGGATCAACCAGGGGATGTTGCCGGAGTCCACGAACGTCGCGCCGACGGACTTCTACCTGATCCCGGCGAAGGACGCCGAGGACGTGGTCCGCAAGACGTTGAAGGTCGTCACGGAGCGGGTGCCGCAGGCCTTCGGGTTCGATCCCACCACCGAGGTGCAGGTCATCGCGCCGATGCACCGCGGCCCGGTGGGGTGTCAGCGGCTCAACGAGGCGCTCCAGAGCAGCCTCAACGCGCGGGTGAGCCAGGAGATCCGGCGAGGAGGGCGGGTGTTTCGACCGGGGGACCGGGTGATGCAGCTGCGCAACGACTATGATCGGGAGGTCTTCAACGGCGACATCGGCTATGTGGTGGGGCTGACGACGGACGAGAGCGACGGAGAGGCGCTGCTGGTGGACATGGACGGGCGTCAGATCACGTATGGGGTGGACGACCTGGACGCGCTCACGCTGGCGTATGCCATCACGGCGCACAAGAGCCAGGGCTCGGAGTATCCGGTGGTGGTCATCGCGTTGGCGACGGCCCACTACGTCCTGTTGGAGCGCAACCTCCTCTATACGGCGCTGACGCGGGCTCGCCGCCTGGCGATCATCATCGCGATGGAGCCTGCGCTGGGGCGGGCGGCGCGGAACTTCACCGCGCGGCGGCGCTTCACGCGCCTGGCGGCGCGGCTCCAGCCTGGATAGACGGGGGGGCCGGGGGGAGCTTCCCCCCGGCCGCCGGGGGGGCCCGCCACACAACCAAAAC
>CAUJGC010000310.1 GCA_963169075.1 Myxococcota bacterium | reverse complement strand
TTCCGTCGACTCGCTGTGCGAAGTCGGCGGTTACGGGGCCGGGGGGGTAGGTGTTCATTGGACGTCCCTGCTGAGGAGTCGGGCGCCGAGGGCGAGGATGGCGAGGGTGAGGACGAGGGCGAGGGCGGCGAAGGCGAGCTGGAGGGCGGGGCCTTCGGAGAGGGCGTTGACGAGGGCGAAGCCGTAGAGGAGGGAGAGGGTGCCGATGGCGAGGGAGGTGGTCTGCATGGCGCCGCGGACGTCCTGGGCGAGGCCGGAGATGACGGTGCCGAGGGCGCCGGTGAGGGCGGAGGCGGCGGGGACGCCGAGGGCGTAGGCGATCCACCAGGCGGGGTCGTGGCCGAGGCGCTGTGCGAAGGGCTGGAAGGTGGAGAGTGCGCCGAGGGGGAGGCAGACGAGTGCGGCGGCGACGAGGTGCATGAGGAGGGGGAGGGCCATGACGCCGAGGAGCTTGCCGCGGAGGAGCTGTCCGCGGGTGATGGGGGCGAGGAGGAGGAAGGGGAGGGTGCCGCAGGTGCGCTCGTGGAGGATGGCGTTTCCGGAGAGGATGGCGACGAAGAGGGGCATGGTGGTGAAGACGAAGGAGACGCCGGAGGAGGTGATGAGGTCGAGGGCCTGGTGGAGCGCGCCTTGTCCGAGGCCCATGCCGGCGAGCTGCTCTTCGAGGAGTTGGGCCTGTGCGGGGTCGCTGAGGGCGGCGTGGAGGAGGAGGGCCGCGGCGGCGAAGGCGCCGCCGAAGAGGAGGTAGTTGGCGGCCATGACGACGAGCATGCCGGGCTGTCGGAGGTGCTCGCGGACCTCGGTGCGTGCGATGCGGAGGTGGGGGTTCATGCGGGCTCGGTGAGGGTTTCGGTCCAGGCGGCGAGGAGGGGTCCGGGGGGGGGTGGGTCGCGTCGGGGGAAGGCGAGGGTGCGTCGGATGGCGCCCTGGATGAGGAGGGCGCGGTCGCAGAGGGCCTCGGCGGCGGGGAGGTCGTGGGTGACGAGGAGGCAGGCGAGTCCGGCGTCGGCGCGTTGTCGGAGGGCGCGGGTGATGGCGTGGGCGGCGACGGGGTCGAGGTTGGCGGTGGGCTCGTCGAAGAGGAGGAGTCGGGGCTTGAGGAGGAGGGCGCGGACGAGGGAGAGTTTTTGCTGCATGCCGGTGGACCAGGCGCGGGTGGGTCGGTCCATGGCGTCCGGGGTGAGGTGCAGCTCGTCGAGGAGGGGTTGGGCCTGGGCGCGGGCCTCGGGGGTGGGGAGTCCGCAGAGGCCGGCGAAGTGTTCGAGGTTCTCCCAGCCGGAGAGGAGGGGGTAGAGGCCGGGCCGGGCGGTGACGAGGCCGACCCACCCGGTGCGCTCCTGGGCGAGGCGGTGCGCGGGGATGCCGCAGACGGTGACGGTCCCGGCGGAGGGGGCGAGGAGGCCCGCAGCGAGGAGGAGGAGGGTGGACTTGCCGCCGCCGTTGGGTCCGATGGCGGCGACGAGCTCTCCGGCGTGCAGCTCCAGAGAGACGTCGCGGAGGGCGGTCTGTGGGCCGTAGCGTCGGGAGACGTGGTCGAAGGTGAGGATGGGCTCGGCGGTGGGCGACATGGGGGCCTGTGTGGGGGCCTCGGCGGCGGCCATTGTCCTTGTCTGGGGTGAGGTCCAGGCCGCCGCAGGGCTTTTGTCTCTTCCCGGAGCATAATCCAGGCGCCGGGGCCGGATCAGCTGGGCTTGCGGGCCTCCAGGATGAGGTCCTGGAAGGCGAAGAGGCGCCGCTCGACATCCCGGGGGAGTTCGGGGCGGTGCTCCAGCTCATCTTGAACGGTTGCGCGGAGACGATCAAGGAGGCGCCTGGCCTGGGCGAGGAGCGGGGAGAGGTCTTCGCGGGGCGTGGTCTCGACGTGGCGCTGGGCGGCGCGCTCCTTGAGGAGCTGCTCCAGGCGGAGGCCGGCGGCCTGGAAGGCGTCGACCCAGTCCTCCAGGGTGCCGCCCGGGGTGGGGATGCGGCGGAGGTTTTCGCGCTCGGCGTCGATGAAGGGCTGGCGCTGCCGCGCGGCGTGGGCCTCGTCCACATCCGCCGCGCGGAGGAGGTGGCGGGTGGGGTGGTCGCTCTCGACGAGTCGCTGGACCTCGGCGCGGAGCGCCGGGTCGAGGGTGGGGTGGAGCTGGCAGGCCTGCCCGAAGGACGAGATGGCGTTGCCGAGGGCGTCGTGGAGCCTGTCGGCGGCGGTCAGCTCGGCGGCCAGGGGCATCCTGCTGCGCGGGGCGGGCTGGTAGGCTTCGAGGCGCTGGAGCATGGCGCGGAGGGCGCGCTCCTGGACGGGTCCGCTGAGGAGGAGGTGGAGGGTGTCCAGGCGCTCCTCCAGGAGGTGGTTGATGATGCTGTGGAGGTCGTTGAGGTTGAGCTGTTGAGACATCGGCGCTCCCGGGCTGGAGGTGGAAGTAGGAGAACGACTCTTTATATAGCAGCTGTTGTGGTGAAGGGCAACCCCCCCGGCTGCGTAACGTCTGGCATGCTCGGCCAGACGAACGCAGCCGGTCCCCGCCGTGACGGCAACCCCCCCGGCTGCGTACCGTCGGGCTCGGGCAAAGCCCGGCCCGACGAACGCAGCCGGTCCCCCCCGTGACGGGGGGACACCGACCTCGCTCGCTGCGATCGCTCGCCACCCGACCTCGCTCGCTGCGCTCGCTCGCCACCCGACCTCGCTCGCTGCGCTCGCTCG
>CAUJGC010000309.1 GCA_963169075.1 Myxococcota bacterium | reverse complement strand
GCTCCGTCGGCGGTTCCGTGGCCGGGGGGGTTGCCGTCCCTGGGCGGTCACCAGCTCACCGCTTCTCCTTGACCTTCTTGCGGGGGATGTTGCGGGCCTGGCGCTCTTCGTCGGAGAGATCGACCGCCTTGATGAAGGCTTCGGCCTCGGGGAGTCGGTCGAGCTTGTCGTCGTTGATGAAGGCGACGGCGAAGACGACGGTCTGGGGTCGTGTCTCGTAGAGGTGGACGCGCCAGGTGCAGGGGGACTCGCCGCAGCGGCCGGTGCCCGCGAGGGAGGCGGCGGGCATGTCGTTGACGCGGGCGGTGCGGGGCTTGCCGGCGGGCTTGAGGTCTTTGACGAGGGTGGAGAGGTCGAGGGCCTGGAGGGCGTCCTTGAGGGTGGTGTCCTGCTGGATGCGGAAGGTGACGAGGGCGCCGCCGCCCTCGTGCTCGAAGCGGTAGACGTCGCGGAGGATGCCGCCGCGCCAGGCGGCCTCGAAGGGGGTGATGTTGACCTCAGCGCCGGAGTCGGGGAGGTCGAAGAAGGTGGTCTCGACGCCGAAGATCTTGTCGTCGAGGCCCGGCGCGGGCTGGGCGGCGGCGGGGACGGCGGGGAGGAGGGCGCAGGCCAGGAGGAGGAGGAGGAGGGGCGGGAGGCGTCGCATGGCGTGGGCTCCGGTGGGTCTGGACAGGGGAGGGCGCATCTGGGTAGAAGGCGTGGTCGTGTGGGTGGATCGTCCACCTGATGGAGAAGACCTTAGCTGACGCCAGAGACGAGGACAAATGATGACGACGCGCAGGCAGCTTGTGACGCTCGCGATGACCTTGCTTCTTGGGGCCTGTGGGCAGGCGCCTGCTGGGGGCGGTGGGGCGACGAACGGGGGGAGCGCCGGGGGAGGCGCGGCGGCGTCGCCGGGGAGCGACGAGGTCGTGGTGGTGGTGAACGGCGTCTCGGTGACGCGAGGGGAGTATGAGCAGGCGCTCTTTGAGCGCTTCGGGGTGAGCTACCTGGAGCCCTTCATCGAGGATCGGCTGGTGGCGCAGAAGGCGCAGGAGGCGGGGATCACGGTGGACGAGCGGGAGGTGGAGGCGTCGGTGCAGAAGGACGTGGACGCGCTCCTGCGGACGCGCTTCAGCGGGAGCGAGGAGGCGTTGAACGCGGCGCTGGCGGAGCGGGGGATGACGCTGGAGGGGTGGCGCAAGGAGCTGGCGGAGCGCGCGCGTCGTGATCAGCGCGTGGCGGCGCTCTTGAAGAAGGAGCGCAGCGCCGAGTCGGAGGCCGTGAAGCAGCGCTTTGAGCAGAAGTACGGCGAGGACGGGGTGAAGGTGCGGGTGCGGCACATCCTGGTGAGCACGAAGGTGATCAGCTCGCGCTTCTATCCCAAGGAGGAGTACGAGGCCGAGCGTCCGAAGCTGGAGGCGGAGGTCCGGACGAAGGCGAACGAGACGCTGGCGGCGCTGCGGGGCGGCGGGGACTTCGCGGCGCTGGCGAAGGAGCGCTCGGACGACTTCACGGCGGCGCGTGGCGGCGATCTGGGGGAGGCGTGGAAGGGGCGCTTCGGGAAGGAGTTCGACGAGGCGGTGGAGAGGCTGGCGGTGGGCGCGGCGCCGGTGCTGGTGACGAGCCGCCGCGGGGTGCACATCATCGAGGTGACCTCGGTGGAGCGCGGGGTGGACTTCAAGGGGTCCGCGATCCTGGTGGCGACGGCGGCGACGGGGCCCGAGGACAAGCGGACGGACGCGGAGCGCGAGGCGGCCGCGCAGGAGAAGCTCAAGCAGGTGCAGGCGGCCTTGAAGGAGGGCAAGCCCTTCGGAGAGGTGGCGCGGGAGCTGAGCGACGATCTGGGGACGCGGGTGCGGGGCGGCGATCTGGGGGTGTTCGGGCGGCGTCGGCTGGGTGAGGAGGTGGACGCGGCGCTGGAGGCGGCGCCGGTGCCTTCGGTCGTGGGCCCGGTGAAGACGGGGCGCGGCTACTGGCTGGTGGACCTGAAGGAGCGCACGGCGGCGCCGACGAAGGACAAGAAGATCGTCCGCCACATCTTCTTCTCCACCGAGTACGACGACGTGAAGAAGCGCAAGCTGGAGCCCCGGCTGGAGGAGCTGGCCCAGGCCAAGGCGAAGGACCTGCTGGGCAAGCTCCAGGGCGGCGCCGACTTCGGCGCGCTGGCCGAGGCCGAGAGCGAGGACGCCTACACCCGCAAGACCGGCGGCGAGTACCTGAACTACCGCAAGGCGAGCCTCGGGCCCGAGATCTGGGAGGCCGTCCAGACGATGCAGCCCAACGGCCCCGCCCAGATCGTCCAGTCCAAGCGCGGCTACCACATCGTCCAGCTCATCGAGCGGACCCGCACCGAGCTGGACGCCGTCAAGGCCGAGGTGCTCAAGGAGCTGAACGAGCAACCCGTCGGCCCCGCCGAGCAGCAGGCCTTCCTGGAGCGGCTCAAGGAGGGCGCGACCATCGAGCGGAAGATCGGGCCGCCGCCTGCGCCGAAGCTGGAGAGCCCGCACTGACCCCCCCGGCCCCGTAACCGCCGATATCGCTTCGCTCATCGGCGGAACGGTGCCGGTCCCCCCCGTGACGGGGGGACACCGACGGGTCGCTGGGGGGAGGGGTCGCTGGGGGGAGGGGTCGCCGGG
>CAUJGC010000308.1 GCA_963169075.1 Myxococcota bacterium | reverse complement strand
ATTCGGTGTGCTCTCCTTATCTACCGGGCTTTGACTATTACGCCTTAATTTTTATTGATGAGCCCCCCGGCGCGCTGGGGGGGCGCGCGGGGTGTTGCGGCGCGCCCCCTCTCTTTTTTATATCAATCTCAGGTCAAATTCATCCAAAATACTTGGAGATCTGGCCCTTGATCTTCTCCTCGATCTTGCCCTTGAACATGCGGGTGGCGAAGTTCAGGTCGATGTCGATCGCCATCGCCTCAGCCTCCACCTTGAAGACGCCCGAGAAGCCCGTCCCTTTGAGGTTCGCCACCGTGCCGTCGGCGCTCCACTCGACCGTCTTGATGAGGTCGGGGTACTTCTCCTTGACGTCCGTGGTGATCTTCTGGGTCAGCTCTTTGGCCTTCTCGATGCCCAGGCTGTGATTGTGGCGCAGGCTGATGTCAGACATGATCCGCTCCTGTGATGGGTTGTCTCTGTCGCACGCGTTCCGCGCCGCCACCCCTTGCATGTCGAGCGACGGCCGACCCGAGGGAGTAGCACCCGGCCCCGCCGGGTGTCAACGCGCGCAGCTTCGGGTTGACTTCCCTGCGACAAGATCGTTATCGAAGAGGGAGTCACGCGTGACGCGCCAAGCACCACGCCGCTTCGCTCCTGTTGAGGTAGCCCCATGACCCAAGAGAGCGCCGGGATGAACCGGCGAGCGTTCCTCCAACTCCTCGGCTGCGGCGGCTGCGCCCTCGCCTTGCCTGGCGTCGCCGGGTGTACGATCGCGGAGCTCTACGAGAGCGGCGGCGGGGAGCTGGCCTTCAGCGTCGCGGAGCCGCGCTTCAGCGCCCTGGGCGCGGTCGACGGCGTCGCCACCGCCGACGTGGCGGGCCGCCCGCTGATCCTCATCCGCACCGGCGAGGACACGATCGTCGCCCTCAACCGTCTCTGCACGCACGTCCAATGCGATATGGGGCCGACGCAGTCCGGGCGCTGGGACGGCGAGAAGCTCATCTGCACCTGCCACGACAGCCACTTCGACGCCGCCGGCAAGGTGCTCAAGGGGCCCGCGACCCGGGATCTGGCCGCCTACCCCGTGACCTTCGATCCGGGCACCGGCGAGGGCCGCGTGGTGGTCGGGTCCACACCGGAGCCGGAGCCGGAGGACCCGACGCCGGAGGAGTTCCGCGACCTCGTCAACCCCTACGCCGACGACGACGCCGACGCCCTCGCCAGGGGTCAGGAGATCTGGAGCGCCCAGTGCGCCACCTGCCACGGCGCCCAGGGCGAGAGCGTCGCAGGCTTCCCCGAGCCCGTGCCGACCGCCTTCCAGAGCGGCACCAGCGGCTACTCCGACGGCTACCTCCTCTGGCGGCTCCGCACCGGCGCGGCCACCGGGCCCGAGAACAGCATCATGCCCGCCTACAGCGCGCAAGACCTCTCCGACGACGACGCCTGGAAGGTCATCACCTACCTGCGGAGCCTGGGACCGTGATCCAACGCCTCTCCTTCGCCCTCGGCCTCGCGCTGCTCGCCCTCCTGGGCGCCGCAGCCGTCGCGGAGGCCACCCCGCGCATGTCCCTCACCGCAGGCACCCCCTGCATCGCCTGCCACGTCAACCCCACCGGCGGCGGCGGGCGCACCGAGGTCGGCTGGGGCGCCATGAGCCGCGTCGGCGCCGTCACCTGGAGCGACCTCGGCCTGGACTCCCTCCATGAGGCCGAGAGCAACGGCTGGATGGACGGGCGCATCGCCGTCGGGCTGGACTTCCGCCTCCAGGCGGCGCGCCTCGGCAACCCCACCCTCGACGAGGCCCGGGGGCCCGACGATCCCGTCGTCCCGGACTACACCGTCTTCCCCATGCAGCTCCAGCCCTACCTGGTGCTCCAGCCCCTCGACGGCCTCTCCCTCTACGGCACCTTCGCCGCCGGGCCCGAGACCTTCCGCGGCAAGCTCTGCGACGAGGTCTTCCCCGGCATGTCCTGCTTTGAGGCCTTCGCCCTCTACGAGCCCAAGGGCGCCCTCCCCACCGTCCGCCTCGGCGTCTTCCAGCCCGCCATCGGCGTGCGGCACGACGATCACACCCTCTTCGTGCGCGGCGACGCCCGCGACCGCAGGCGCCCCATCATCGCCCCCAACTACGCCGAGCCCGGCGCCGAGGTCCTCCTCCAGCCCCTCACCTGGCTCCGCGCCGAGGTCGGCGCCTACGCCCCCCAGGGCCTCGACAAGACCCTCAACGGCGCCGTCTCCACCGCGGACCTCTGGCCGGTGGCCTACAACGCGCGCCTCACCTTCCTCCCCTACCTCCGCATCCCCGTCGAGGTCCCCGCCGAGGACGACGGCTTCGGAGACGACGGCTTCGGAGACGAGCCGACCACCGAGGACTACGTCATCAACACCTGGATCGGCGCCTCGGCCTACGGCAGCGGCGACTTCCTCCTCCTCAACGGCTTCCTCGGCGTCGGCATCCACGAGGGCGTCGCCCTCGTGGCGGAGGTCAGCCACTCCCAGCGCACCCTGGACTACGACACCCTCAACGCCTGGGTCGGCCTCACCTACACCCCCTGGGCCTGGCTCACCGGCGCCCTCCGCGCCGAGCGCGCCCAGACCCAGACCGAGGTCGATAAAGAGATCACCTGGTCCTACGTCGCCGGGCTGGAGTTCTTCCCCGTCCCCGGCGTGGAAATACGCCCGGAGTATCGACTGGTTCAAACCGAGAGCTACCTCTTCGGCCAGGCCACGGCGCAGCTCCACCTCTTCTACTGACACTCTGGAGATCCCCCCCTATGAAGCTCCTCAAGCACCTCCTCCTCGCCGCGGCCCTCCTCGCCCCCGTCGCCTCCTTCGCGGGCCAGGCCGACGCCTCCGACCTCAAGGGCCAGTTCAAGTTCACCAGCAACGCCCCCAAGGAGGACATCTTCGGCACCGCCGACGGCTCCGCCCAGCTCACCGTCGATCTCAACGACCTCACCACCCTCAAGGGCACCATCACCGTCCCCGTCGCCTCCATGAAGACCGGCAACGAGGTCCGCGACGAGCACATGCAGAGCCCCGACTGGCTCGACGCCAAGGGCCACCCCAACATCACCTTCGAGGTCATCAGCGTCACCGCCTCCCCCGCCACCGAGAAGGACGGCTTCAAGGAGAGCACCCTCCAGGTCAAGGGCAAGTTCACCCTCCGCGGCGTCACCACCGAGCTGACCGCCCCCGCCACCCTCAAGTGGAAGGACGACGGCAAGGCCAAGATCACCACCCAGTTCACCCTCAAGCTCGCGGACTACAAGGTCGTCGGCAAGAACGGCGTCGTCGGCAGCAAGGTCGGTGAGAGCATCAAGTGCGAGGCCACCCTCACCGGGTCCCTCAAATGAAGATCGCTGGCGCCCTCTGCATCGCCCTCGCCCTCGCTGTGGCCGGCCTCTGGGTCAGCCACGGCGCCACCCTCGCCACCATCGAGGAGGAGCCCATCGAGGTCAAGAGCGTCGATGACTTCGGAGACGAGACCGTCACCACGGAGTGGAAGAAGCCCGACCACTTCCCCGTGACGGGCTTCCACATCGGCCTCGACCGCGCCGCCCCCCCCATCGGCGGCCTCTTCCTCCTCGGCCTCGGCCTCATCGTCTTCAGCGTGATCCGAGGCAAGAAGAAGACGGCCGAAGGATGAGCCTCCGGCAGCCGGGGGGGAAAGCTCCCCCCTGGCACCCCGTTGTTAAGGGCCCAGA
Source organism: Myxococcota bacterium (assembly GCA_963169075.1). Classification (GTDB taxonomy): domain Bacteria; phylum Myxococcota_A; class Bradymonadia; order Bradymonadales; genus CAUJGC01. Next base: position 9,582 of record CAUJGC010000308.1, on the reverse strand, counting down.
GTGATCGCCTGCCAGAGCTGCTGGGCACCAGCCTCGGCGAGCGCTCGCGTGAGCGGGTGAGGGAGCAGGCCAGAGGCTGCGGCGATCTCCTCGGGACGCAGGCGTGCGCAGCCGATCTCGGCGTCAAGCAGCGCTGCTTGCTCGGGGTAACCCTCTCTCAACCACTCGACGATCCGCTGCTGCGCAGCCCGGTCCGCCTCCTCGCGCGCTGCTGAAGTATCCTGACCCCAGGACCCCATCTCAACCAGCGACGCCCGACTCGACTCAAACAAGAGCGCGATAAACGAAGCACAGGTCAGCCCGTGGCTACGCCCCAGATGAAGCCGCCCATCTGCCAGGATCGACGCATCAGCACGATCGAAGGCGTAGGGGACCCGTCCGTCACGATACGACTTCGCTACAGCCTCGGCCTGGGTCGCCGCATCCTCCAACACATCATCATCCAGGCTGGGCACCACCCACCACCCTGTCGGCAGCGACGGTTCATCCCGAAGATCAAGGTGCCAGGCCAGATGGAGATAGCGAGGCTCCCCTGTCGAAGCATGATAGACCACTCCGCAGTGAAGACCAGGTCCGCTGCGCTCAACCACAACCACAGCGACTCGGCTCGGAGCGCCCGCGATAGCACAAACGCCCAGGCTCATTTGAACCTCTCCAGAGTGCGCTGGACACGCTCCTCTTCCCAGCCGTGGTCCTCTCTCAAGCTCGTGATGACGCGCGCCAGGAAGCGCTCCCGGCTCGCACCAAGCTCCCCGCGCGCAGGCCAGCTCATCATCAGGATCCCGGTCAACGCTGACGGAGGAAGAACGTCCGGCTGAAGCTGCTCCATCAAGCAGCTCACATCGCTGAACCTCGCCTCATAGAGCGCCTCCTCGACCCACTCCGCCAGCCGCTGCTTCGCCACGCGCGGCTGCCCCGCCTCCGCCAACCCCACAGCCTCGCCTAGCACCGCACCGATCGCCGCCGCACGCTCCGCCTCCAGACGCGCGACCGTCTCTCGCGCTTGCCTCGCCTGCGCGGAGATCACCCGCTCGGGGGGGCTGGGCGCCCCCTCCTCGGGGAGCGTGGTCTGGTGCTCCAGCGCGCCCTCATAAGGGCTCGGTGATCGGCTCAAACGATACCAGCACTCCTTTCCAAAGTACTTGAGGTTAAGAAGATGCGTCGCCGCGATCTCCCAGGGGGTTCCGAAGTGCTCGCGCGCCTCTCGAACAAAGCGGCGCGCCTCTTCATCTTCAAGCCCATGCCTCGGGGGCTCTCCCAGCAGCTCCCGAAGCCCTGCGCGCGGCAGCAGCAGCTCCGCCGTGAAGCCCCGCGCACGCTTCTCCAGAAAGGCAACATGGTTTCTGGTCTGGTCATCGTCCAGCGCGATCTGGATCTGCCCCGGATGGGACGCGTCGAACAAGAGATGACAGAGCTCATGCGCGAGATACACCCGCGCCAGGAGCGGGTTGTCACGACGCCGCTCATCCACGCTGCTCAATACAACAGCTGCACTGGAGCGATCGGCATCCAGGATCGCCGCCGCTCGCAGCTCGGGAGACTGGAGCGCCCCCACCGCGAGGTGGATCCCAAGCTGCTCCAGAAGCACCGACATGTCAGGCAGGCAGGCTTCGCGCAACCCCAGACCTGCACGAACCGCGCGCGCCAACGCATACCCCTGTTGAGCCGCTGCGCTGGGCGAGCTGCTGTCGACCCGAACAGGCGAAAAACCGAGACGACGACGCATCGCCTCGGGTGAAGCCAGCGCCAGCTGACGCGCCGCCTGAAGCGCAGGCTCCAGGATGGTAAGATCCCCAGCGTCAAACGTTTGATAATCGCCGTGGAACAAAAAGATGGTCGCCTGATCGTCCAGCGCAGGCTCCAACCGCCCCTCATAGAGCGCATCCAGCTCCAGATTGTAGAGGTTGGACAGGGCCTCCAGGCTCTCGGCACGCCCTTCGCCGCGCTCCAGCGCATCAATGTCAGCTTCTGTGAGCTGGAGTTGTGCAGCCAGCTGGGATGGCGTCCATCCCTGGAGTCGGCGCAGCAAGCTTAGCGACTTGAAATCCATAACAAACCACCTTGCACATCACAACATCAGCGCAGCGGATGTACGTCGCAAAAGCTAGGGCGCATCACCATACGTGTCAATCCTAACCCAGCCCCATCCCGCCGTCCACCGTCCACACCTGGCCCGTCACGAACGCCGCGGCGTCCGACGCCAGGAAGTGGACCAGCGAAGCCACCTCCTCCGGACGCCCGAAGCGCCGGAGGAGGATGCGCTTCTTGATCTCATCCCCCGCCTCCGCCCGCACGCGCTCCGACATCTCCGTCTCGATCACGCCGGGCGCCACCGCGTTCACGCGGACGTTCTTGCGCGCCAGCTCCACCGCTGCCTGCCGCGTCAGCGCCTCGACGCCGCCCTTGGAGGCCGCGTAGTTGGGCTGCCCCCGGTTGGGGTGCTGCGCCGCGATGGAGGAGAGGTTGACCACCGCCCCCCGGCGCTGGAGCATCATCGGCCGCGCCACCGCCCGCAGGCAGCGCGCCGTGCCCAGGAGGTTCGTCTGGAGGACCTCCAGCCACTCGTCCTCGCGCAGCGACACCAGCAGGCCGTCGCGCACGACCCCGGCGTTGTTCACCAGCACGTCGATGCGCTTGTGATCCCGCTCGACGGCCTCGAAGAAGGCCTCGACCTCCGCGCCGTCCCGCACGTCCAGGCGGCGCGCCTCCGCGCTCCCCCCCGACGCCGCCACCTGAGCCACCACCTCCTGCGCCGCCTCCTCCCCGCGGCTCCACGTCAGCACCACGTGGGCGCCCGCCGCCGCCAGCCGCTCCGACACCGCGCGGCCGATGCCGCGCCCGCCGCCGGTGACCACCGCCACGCGCCCTCGAAGCTCCAGATCCCCCAGGAGAGGTCCGCTCATGCCCTGCTCACTCCACATCCGCGGGGCCAAGCACGAGCACGGCGGCCTGCCCGCCGAGGCCCACGCTGGCCGTCAAGATCAGCCCCGGCGGCAGCGCCGCCGGCTCCCCCACCACATAGCGCAGCCCGCTGCACGACGGGTCCACCGCCTCCAGCGTCGGGACCGGCGGCAGCCGCCCCGCGTCCAGCGCCTGCACCGCCAGGCCCGCCGCGATGGCCGCCGACGCCGCCACGGTGTGCCCCAGCGACGCCTTCTCGGCGCACACGGGCACCTCCGACGCCCGCGCGCCCAGCGCCTCGCGCCACACCCGCGCCTCCACCGGGTCGAGGCGCGGCGACGCCTCGCCGTGGGCGAAGACCGCCGCGACGGCGTCGCTGGAGGCGTTGACGTCGCTCAGGGCGGCCTGGAGGGCGCGGCGGAGACCGCCGCCCTCGGGGTCGTGCTCGGTGATGTGGTAGCCGTCCGTCGCGACGCCGCCGCCCAGGACCCGCGCCAGCGCCCGGGCGCCGCGCCGCGCCGCGGGCTCCCGCGACTCCAGCACCAGGAAGCAGGCCCCCTCGGCGGGCACCAGCCCGGTGCGCCCCGCGTCGAAGGGGCGGTGCGCCTGGGCGGCTGGCGCCGCGCTCCCCTGGGCCAGGTGCCCCAGGAGCCCGTAGCCCAGCACCCCCTCCGGGGTCGTCACCGCGTCGTAGCCCCCCGCCAGCACCACGTCGGCCAGCCCCTCCTCGATGGCCCGCGCCGCCGAGAGGAGCGCCTGCGCGCTGGAGACGCCTGCGTTGCAATAGTTGTTGTTGATCCCCTGGGCGTTGTACTCCAGGCTCACAAAGCCCAGCACGTTGTTGCTGAGGCCGCGCAGCAGCCAGAGCGGGTGGATGAGCGGCAGCCCCGCCTCCCCGAAGCGCGCCACGTCAAAGCCGCCGTCGGCGCCCCGCGACGCGGCCAGCGCTCCCTCCAGCTCGCTGGAGTCTGCGAACGCCTGCCCAGCCCCCACGAACACCCCGAACATCTCCGGGTCCAGCCCCTCCGCCTTCAGCCCGCCGTGCTCCATCGCCAGCGCCGCCGCCGCCATGCCCAGCTGCACCTGGTGGCTCATGAGCTTGAGCGACTTGCGGTTCGACACAAAGTCCTTCCCCCGAAACCCCGGCACCACCGCCTGCGCGGCGCAGCCCACCAGGCGGCCCTCGTCGCTGGAGAGCGGCACGCACCCCGTCCGCCCCTCCATCAACCCGGCCCAGGTCGGCGCCAGGCCGATCCCCAGGCTCGTCACCATCCCCACCCCTGTGACCACCGCGTCCCGTGCGCTCATCCCTGCTCCTTCGCGGCGCGCAGCGCCGCCAGCTCCGCCGCTTCGTCCAGCGCCAGCGTCTCGAAGCGCCGCGCGATCCGCTTGACCTGCCCCCGCGTCATCACCCCCGGCCCCAGGAGCGCCGCCGCCTCCACGCCCCGCGCCAGCATCCCCCGCAGGCACGCCTCCCACCGCACCGGCGCCACCACCTGCTCCACCAGCAGGCCGCGGATCACCTCCGGCGACGCCCCCGCCTCGACGACCTGGCCGGTCACGTTGGAGAGCACCGGCAGGGCGTTGGGGCGCACCTCCACCGCCGCCAGCGCCTCCCGGAGCGCCGCCGCTGCGGGCTGGAGGAGCGGCGTATGGAAGGGCGCGCTCACCTCCAGGCGGCGCGTCATGCCCAGCCCCTGGGCTGCGACCTCCGCCTCCACCGCCTCCACCGCGCCCACCTGCCCCGACACCACGACGTTCCCGGGGCAGTTGTAGACCCCCACCTGGCAGACCTCGCCTCGGCGCGCCGCCACCTCGGCGCAGAGAGCCTCTACGGCCTCGGTCGGGGCGCTGATGACGGCGCTCATCGCCCCCTCCCCCACCGGCACCGCCGCCTGCATCGCCTGCCCCCGGCGGCGGACCACCCGCAGCGCGTCCTCGATCTCCAGCGAGCCCGCCACCACCCAGGCCCCGTACTCCCCCAGGCTGTGCCCCGCCGCCACCTGCGGCGAGAGCCCAAGCGACCGGGCGATCTGCACGTGCGCCCACCCCAGCGCCAGGATCGCGGGCTGCGCGTTCTCTGTCAGCGTCAGCGCCTCCAGCGGCCCCCGCGCCACCAGCGCCGACACCTCCGCCCCAAGCGCCCGATCCAGCAGCGCCAGCGCCTCGTCCACCGCCGCGCCCAGGCCCGCCGCGCGCGCCGCCTCCCCCATGCCGACGTAGTGCGCCCCATGCCCTGCGAAGAGGTAGGCTACCTCACGCCCTGCGCCCATCACCCCTCCCACCGCTTGAAGATCAGCGACGCGTTCTGGCCGCCGAAGCCGAAGCTGTTGCTCATGGCGTAGCGCACGTCCGCCGGGACGCCGCGCGTCGCCTCCACCACCGGCACCTCACACGCCGGGTCCAGCGCCTCGATGTGGATCGACGGCGGCAGAAAGCCCTCCCGCAGCGCCGCCACGCAGGCCGCGGCCTCGATCGCGCCCGCCGCCGCGATCAGGTGCCCCGTCATCGACTTGGTGGAGCTGACCTGCGGCGGCTCCAGCCCGCGCCCGCGCCAGAGCGACGCGATCGCCAGCGACTCCGTGCTGTCGTTCAGCGGCGTCCCGGTCCCGTGGGCGTTGATGTAGTCGATGGCGCCAGCCTCCAGCCCCGCGTCACGCAGCGCGCGCTCCATCGCCAGCCGGGCGCCGCGCCCCTCCGGGTGCGGCGCCGTGATCAGGTGCGCGTCGATGGACGTCCCGAAGCCCACGATCTCCGCCAGGATCTCCGCCCCACGGGCCGCCGCCGCCGTCGCCTCCTCCAAAAGGAGCACCGCCGCCCCCTCGCCGAGCAGGAACCCGTCGCGCGCCCGGTCAAAGGGGCGGCTCGCCCCCAGCGGCGCCTCGTTCCGCGTCGAGAGCGCCCCAAGCCGCATGAACGAGATCATCCCGAAGGGGTGCACCATCGAGTCCATTCCCCCCGCCAGCGCCCGCACCACCCGCCCCGAGCGGATGTCCAGAAACGCGCGCCCGATGGCCTGCGCCGACGCCGCGCACGCCGAAAAATTCGAGGTCGTCGGCCCCGACGCACCCAGCGCCGCCAGGATCAGCCGGTTCGCCTCGTCCGTCAGGTGGCGCCACGGCGCGCTCGACGCCAGCCCCGCCGCCGCCGCGCCATACCCTGCCGCGTCAAAGCGCCCCTCCCCGTCCAGCCACGGCGCCAGCTCCGCCTCCACCTCCGCCTGGGTCACGCTGCTCAGGCCCGTCCCCAGGTGGACCCCAAGCCGACGCCCGCCCCAGGCCGACTCCGCCGCCGCGTCCGCGCACTGGAGCGCCGCCGCCACCCCGAGCGCCGTCTTCCGGTCCTCCTCGGGCGCCACGTCGCACGCCAGCCCCTCGCAGCGCCGCAGCGCCTCTCCGAGCGCCGCCGCCGGGTCGAAGCCCTGCACCTCCGCCGCGATCCGCGTCGGGAACGCCGAGGCGTCAAAGAGCGTCACCGGCCCGCCACCGGCTCGGCCCTCCCGAAGCGCCTCCACAAAGCCCGGCCACGTCGTCGCCGTCGGCCCGATCACCCCCACCGAGGTCACCACCACCCGCGTCATCGCCCGCCCTCCCCCACCCGGTCCAGCACCAGCGCCGACGCCTGCCCTGTCGGCGCCCACGCCAGCCCCACCAGCGACTCACGCCCCCCCGACGCCCGGCGGCTCGCCAGCGCGTCCGCCAGCTCCAGCAGCCCGCTCGCCGCGCCCGCCCAGCCTACCCGCCCGCCGCGCTGCTCCACCGCCCCGCCACCGCGCCGCTCCAGCACGTCCTCCAGCGCCGCGCGCTCCTGCGCCGCCCACCCGGGATGCCCGCTGCTGGCCCCCACCACCGCCACCGGCGACCCCGGCGCCAGCCCCGCCAGCGCCGCCTCCGCCACGCTCCCCACCAGCCCGGCGTCAAAGACCCCCAGCTGACGGGTCGGCGCCGCGTGCGCCACATGCCGCGCCAGCCGCGCCAGCCACCGCTGCCCCCGCGCCTCCGCGTGCTGCCGCGCCTCCAGCACAAAGAACGCCCCGCCCTCCCCCAGCACCGCCCCGCCCTCCCCCGTGATCCCGAGCCGCAGCGCCCGCGACACCCCCGAGAGATCCACATCCCCGTCCGCCGCCCCCGCCAGCGCCACGTCGCACTGCCCCCGCGCCACGCTCTCCGCCGCCGCCGCCACCGCGTCCAGGCCGGCGGTCCCCCACGGGCTCAACGCCTCGCCGCGACCCATCAGCTCCAGGTTGATCGACACATGCGCCAGCGCCATGTTCGGCAGCGTCACCAGCGCCGAGAGCGGCGGGATGCGGTCGATCCCCACCGAGCCCAGCGCCTCCAGGTCGATGCGCCCGTCCGCCCCGCGCGCCGCCGCCGCCGCCGGGCCCAGCTCGGTCACGTCCCCCGGCTCCAGCCCCACCCCCATGTAGAGCGCCACGTCCTCCGCCGCGAACGGCCACGCCCCCGGCTCCCGAGGGTCCAGCCCCGCGTCCTCCACCGCCAGCCCCGCCGCCACCAGCGCCAGCTGCGCGTCGCGGCTCATCACCTTCAGATCCTTGCGACGCTTCATGTACGGCTGCGGGCGCAGCGACGGCACCTGATACGCCACCTGCGCCCACGCCGGGAACCCCGAGGCGTCGAAGCCCTCCACAGCGCGCGGCGCCACCGCCTGCGCCGCCGCGACCTCCGCCCAGCCCACCCCGGCCGCCGAGATCACCCCAAGCCCCGTGATGACCACCTCGCGACCGTCCACCCTTCACCTCCCCTGGCCGGGGCGCCCCAGGATCAGCGTCCCGTTGCTGCCGCCGAAGCCGAAGCTGTTGCTCATGGCGTAGCGCACCTCGGCCTCCCGCGCGACGTTCGGCACATAGTCCAGATCGCAGGCCGGGTCGGGGTGCTCGTAGTTGATCGTCGGCGGCACCACGCCCTCCCGGAGCGCCTGCACGCAGAGGATCGCCTCCACCGCCCCGCAGGACGCCACCAGGTGCCCCATCATGGACTTGGTGGAGCTGACCATGCAGCGATCCGCGTGCGCCCCCAGCGCCCGGCGGATCCCTGCCGTCTCGCTGGAGTCGTTCATCTGCGTGCTGGTGCCGTGGGCGTTGATGTAGTCGATGGACTCCGGGTTCAGCCCCGCGTCCCGCAGCGCCCACCGCATCGACTGCCACGCCCCGCGCCCGTCGGGCGGCGAGTCGGTGATGCGGTAGGCGTTGGAGGAGCAGCCGTAGCCGACCAGCTCCGCCAGGATCTCGGCGCCGCGGGCCTCGGCGTGCTCCAGCGACTCCAGCACCAGGAAGCCCGCCCCCTCACCCAGCACGAAGCCGTCGCGCTCCCGATCGAAGGGGCGGCTCGCCGCCTCCGGCGCGTCGTTCCGCGTCGAGAGGGCTCCCAGCAGCGAGAACCCCGCCACCATGAACCCCTCCACCAGCGCGTCGGTGCCGCCCGCCAGCATCACGTCGGCCCCGCCCCGGCGGATCTCCAGCGCCGCCTCACCGACCGACTGCGCCGAGCTGGTGCACGCCGTCGAGCACGTCGAAGACGGCCCCTGCGCCCCGTAGAAGAGCGAGAGCACCGTCGCCGTCAGGTGCGGCACCGTCTTCACAAAGTCCAGCGGGTGCGCCCCCTCCAGCAGCGCCGCCGTCGCCAGCCCCGCCTGCTCGGCGGCCTGGAGCCGGTAGTAGGTCGCCGCCACGTCCTCCAGCAGCGGCCGCCCGTTCTCCGTCCCCACGCTCACCCCGAAGCGCTCGGGGCGAGGCATCTCCACGCCGGGCCGCCACCCGGCTTGCGCCAGCGCCTCTTCGGCGGCCAGGATCGCCATCCGGACCTTGCGGTCGGCCACCCGCTCCAGCCCGGCCACACGAAGCGGCGCCGGGATCTCCCGCGCGTCCACCTCCGCCGCGATCTGCACGGGGAACCCCGACGCGTCGAACGCCTGGATGCGGCGCACCGCCGAGCGCCCCGCCACCGCCCCGGCCCACGTCGAGGCCACGTCCATCCCAAGCGGCGTCACCGCCCCCATCCCCGTCACCACCACGCGGCGATGCCTCTTCATCCCTCCCCTCCCGGGCGCGACGCCCGGCTCGTCGCCAGGTAGGCCTTGTAGCCTGGCCAGATCTGCTGGAGCATCCGGCGCTCCAGCCCCTCGATCATCGCCGCGTCCTCCGGCAGCTCGCCGGGGTTGAAGACGAAGGTCAGCTCGGCGGTCTGCACCCGCTGGCCGTCCACCTGGGCCTCCACCTTCATCATCGCGGACTCGTCCCGCAGGCTGATCACCTCCGAGCGCATCGCGATCACGCTCCCCGGGCGCACGAAGCGCCGGTACTTCGCCTTGTTCACCATGCTCAGGATCGGGAAGGGCCAGAAGCCCCGCTCCTCGTACACCGACAGCTCGATCAGCTTCCCGCTGAGCTGCGCCAGCGCCTCGGTCACGATCACGCCGGGCACCACGGGGAAGTTGGGGAAGTGCTCCCCAAAATAGTCCTCCGCCAGCGCCGCCGCCTTCACCCCTGTGATCGAGGCGCCCACCACGACCTCATCGATCCGATCCAGGAAGAGCCACCTCATGCCGCCTGTCCCGTCGCTGCCCAACCATCCATGCCACGCCCGAACCGCCCGAGCCGGCACGTTATAGCACAACCCCCCCGGGGACGTAACCTCCTGCGTCGCTTCGCTCGCAGGAGGAACG
>CAUJGC010000307.1 GCA_963169075.1 Myxococcota bacterium | reverse complement strand
CTAGTCCTGTGTGCGGCGGGGCGGGTCCGGGCGCGGGCCCGGGCGCCCGCCCGCCCCCCCCCCCCCCCACAGACCCCCACTTCAGGGCTGCGCAGGCGGCTGGGCGAAGATGTCGACGTTGACCGGCTGGTCGGGGCGCGGTGTGTAGTTGGCGTGCGCGACGAAGCCGACGGCGCCGAGGATGATGAGCTGGGCGAGGATGACCGCGACGACGGAGCGGGTGCGCCAGTAGATGGCGGAGAGGGGGAGGCCGGCGCCGAAGCCCCAGACGAAGACGGCGTAGAGGGTGGAGCCGACGCCGCCGGCGGTGAAGCCGGAGTAGGAGAGGGCGAAGAGGCCGTAGCAGGCGCTGGTGATGGCGATGGCGGGGTAGGGGCTCCTCATCTCGATGAGGAGGGTCCTGGCGAGGAAGCCCTGGAAGAAGAGGGGCTCGGTGACGGCGCGCAAGGCGAGGAGGCCGAGGATGACGGGGAGGCCCAGCTCCTGGGTGAGGGGCGAGGGGGTGAGGGTGGAGGCGATGAAGGCGAGGACGCCGGCGATGGGGAGGGAGATGAGGAAGGGGAGCATGCGGGGCGCCCAGCCCATCCGCCCGATGGACTCCTTGCGGATGACGGCGACGCCGAGGAGGCCAGCGACCACGAGGAGGCCGGCGCGGATGTAGATCATGAGCTCGCCGGGGAGGAGGGCCAGCTCGTCTTTGCCGAGGCCGACGACAGCGGTGAGGATCATGCAGACGGCGAAGACGCCGAGGAAGACGGGGACGCTGTGGAGGAGCCCGCGTCCGCTCTCTCCGACGCCAAAGGCGAGGGGGCCCTCGAAGGGCTCGCCGTCGGCGTCGTTGAAGTGTCCGCCTTTGAACTGCTGTGCGCGGCGCTGCTTGTCGTTGGCGGGCGCGGTGCGCGCGGGGGCGGAGCGTCCTCGGTCGGTGGACTGGGAGGCGCCTGCCTTGGGCCGGGGGATGGAGGTGAGGGAGGCGCTGGACTTGGGTCGCTGCGCGCCGGAGAGGGAGGTGGAGGCGTTGGATCTGGGGGGCGCGGTGGTGGGCGGGGGGGGCTGGACGGCGGCGGCGGCGGTCTGGGCGCGCTTGAGCTCGGCCTCGATCTCGGCGAGGTCGGGGATCTCGGCGACGAGGGGCTCGGGGGCGGCGGGTCGTTCGACGGGGATGCCGACCTGGAGGGGGTCCCAGCCGGGGGTGAGGGGCTTGACGGGTGAGAACTGGAAGTTGATGAAGAGGCGGAAGGGAGGGGAGGACTTGCTGTGGTAGTCGTCGGCGCGCTCGGGATCGGCGAGGGCCTTGTAGGCTTCATCGACGATGCTGATGAGGTCGTGTACGGCGGCGCGGACGAGGATGGAGGCGTTGGCGCAGTCGGGGTGGTCCGCGATGAGGACGCGTCGGAGGCGGTGGGCCTCGGCGAGGAGGTCGGGGTCGCGCTGGTTGGTGAGGCCGAGGATCTCGGGGAGTCGGGTGTCGAGGAGGGCCTGCCGCAGCTCCTGGGCGCTTTTTTTCCAGATGGGGGGCGTGTTGGGCTGGAAGGCGGCGGCGGACGTAGCGGCCTTGCGGCTGCCGGAGGCTCGGCTGGCGAAGGGGTTGGGGACGGAGATGGGTGCGGGGACGTCGGCGCTGGTGGCGGCCCAGCTGGCGTTGTTGACGGCGGGTCCGGCGACCTTGGGGATGCTCTGCCCCTGCTTGGCGGCGAGCATCTCGACGTTGAAGAGGTCGGAGTATTCGGCGTCGCTGTTGATGCTGGCGCTCTGGGGTGGGGGGGCGTGGGGGTAGCCTTCGGCGGCGCGGAGGTCGGCTTCGAGCTCGGCGTCGGTCATGGGGCGTTTGGGGAGGGGTGGGAGCATGCTGGGGTGGGGGACGCTCATCTGGATGGTGGAGTCGCCGCCCTCCCAGTCGGAGGCGATATCGGAGAGGTCATCGCCGTAGTTTGGCATGGGCTGGAGGCCGCCCATGGGTTGGAGGCCGCCCATGGGCTGGAGGCTGGAGAGGCTGCTCCCGGCGCCGAAGTAGGAGCGGAAGGCGGGCCAGATGTTGGCCGGCGCGGGGCTGCCGCCGGGTGGGGCGAGCTGATCGGCGGCGGTGATGATGCCCGCGTTGATGAGATCCCTGATGATCGGGACGCTGAGGGGTCCTTCGACGCGCCCATCCTGGTAGTAGACATGGAAGACGTTGAGGTCGTCGCTCACGAGGCTCCTCCGGGGCGCTGTGCTCAGATCGAACCGGGCAGAAGGGGGTGTAGCGCGTGTGCGCTTGGGAGACACCTCCCCTGGTGTACCACGAAGCGCGCGCCGTGTTAAGGTTATCGCGGCGGGGGTGGTGTAAGGGTCGCGGTGAGGTGCGGGGAGCATGGCCGGGGTGCGCGCGCAGGCGGGTTGGGTGGTGTGGAGCGTGGCGGTGAGCGGTGTGCTGCTGGGGCACTCGATCTGGGAGTATCGGGTGCACCTGACAGGGCGCGTGCCGTACACGCACGCGGAGGTGGGGGTGGGGGTGATCCAAGAGGGCGACTTCGCGCCGACGGACGAGGGGATCCCGGTGGAGGGGTTGCCGTGGGTGCTGGATCCGTCGTCGGGTTGGACGTCGGCTGAGCGGGAGGCTTCGGGGACGCCGTGCGGGCTGCTCCAGGTGTGCGCGCGTCGCTACCCGCTCTGGTGTAGCGCGGCGTGGGAGGGGAGCGCGTCGGGCTGTGAGGCGGGCGGTGTGCTGGAGGGTGCAGCGGGGGTGGAGGTGGGGGCGGGCGGTGAGCTGGTGTTGGAGCGTTCGCGGGGCGTGGTGCTGGAGGTGGGTCGGGAGGGGCTGGTGGCGCGGGAGGAGGTGCGATGAGGTGGTGGTCGCGCCTGGCGGTGGTGGTGGCGGGCGGGTTGATGTTGGCGAAGGCGCACACGACGTGGCCGTGGCTGGTGCCGGTGGCGCTGGTGCCGCTGGTGGTGTCGCTGCTGGCGCCTGTGGAGGAGGCGGGCGGCGGGCGTCGCCCGCTGCGGTGGGGGGAGGCGGTGCTGTGGGGGATGTTCTGCTATCTCTTCTCGGGGTTGCAGGTGTGGCCTGCGGCGCAGTATGGGGGGCTGATCTTCGCGGCGGGGCTGGTGTATATGGCGCTGGGCGGTGGGCTCTTCGGGGCGCTGGTGTGGCCGATCCTGCGCTCTCCGCGTCGCGGCGAGCGGGTGTGGGGCGTGGTGTTGGCGTGGGTGTTGGCGGACGCGACGCGGACGATGACGCCGTGGAGCTACCCGATGGTGCTGGGTGGGAACCTGGCGTTTGAGCCGGCGCTGGCGCAGCTGGCGAGCGTGGGGGGGCTCTGGCTGCTGGACGGGGTGGTGGCGTGGATGTCGGCGTGGGTGGCGGAGGGGCTCTGGGCGTGGTCGGAGGGAGCGCGTCGTGAGGGGGCGCGGTGGGTGTTGGGCGGGGCGGGTGTTTTTGCGGGGGTGTTGCTCTTCGGGGTGGTGCGGCTGGCGTGGCTGGCGCCGGGTGCGGCGGAGTGGTCGCCGGGTGTGGAGGCTGCGGCGCCGTCGTCGCCGCGGACCTTCGCGCTGGTGCAGGGGGGTCATCCGAACTGGCTTTTTGCGCGGGCGACGGTGCTGTCGCGGCTGGACGAGGTGGTCCGCGCGGGGACGCTGGAGCTGCTGGACGCGGGGTTGGCGGCGCGTCCGTGGGGTCGTCCGGTGGACTTTGCGGTGACGGCGGAGAACGCGCTGGGTCAGGTGTTGGTGGGGGGGGAGGTGGGGCTGGAGGCGGCGGGGATTCTGGCGCGTCGTCCGGCGCCGGGGACGGTGTTGATCGTGGGGGCGACGCGCTATGTGGACAGCGCGCGGGCGGAGGCGTCTGGGGCGCGCTTTGAGAACGTGGCGCTGGCGCTGGAGCCTGGTGAGGGGGGGCGTCCCGGGGTGGTGGACGCGGTGTACAAGCGCCAGCTGGTGCCGTTTGCGGAGTCGCTCTACTGGCGAGATCCCGGGCCATATCATGGCCTTGCGACATCCAGGGGTCGGCTTGGGGTGTTGATCTGCTACGAGTCGATCTACCCTGGGGTGACGGAGGCGCTGGTGGATGACGGGGTGGGTCCGCTGCTGGTGGTGACGAACGACGCGGGGCTGCGCCGGAGCTATGTGGCGGAGATCCATGCGCGGCTGGGGATCGTGCGCGCGATCGAGTCGGGGCGTGGGCTGGTGCACGCGGGTCAGGCGGGGCTGACGTTCTTCGCGGACGCGGGTGGGCGTCGGACGCCGGGGCTGGGGCTCTTTGAGCGGGGTGTGCTCTATGGCGCGGTGACGGAGGAGGTGGTGTGGACGCCCTACGCGTGGTCGGGGCGCGCGGGGTGGCTTGGGGGTGCGCTGGTGGGTTGGGCTGTGTTGGTGATGAAGGTGAGGTGGCGCATGAAGGCGAAGAGGGTGGCGTAGGCGAGGGCGAAGAGGGCGTAGGCGGAGAGGTTGTGGAGGTCGCCCATGGCGATGTCGTAGCCGTGCTGCCAGTGGAGCCAGGAGATGAAGGCGATGCGGGCGCCGTTGGTGGCGAGGGCGAGGGGGAGCATGAAGGCGACGGAGGCGAGGGTCTGCGCGGGCTGGAGGCGGAGGAGGAAGGCGAGGACGAGGGTGAAGAGGAGGAGTGCGGTGAGGGTGTTCATGCCGCTGCACGCCTCGGAGACGTTGTTGAGGGCGTCCTCGGTGACGATGGTGGTGCCGTAGCGCGCGGAGGGGAAGCGGAGTGCGCGGAGGATGCGTGTGGCGGCTTCGGCGGAGGCGATCTGGAGGTCGTGGGAGGCGCTGGCGAGGCGTGGGTGTGTGGTGGGGAGGAGGAAGGCGAGCATGGCGAGGGGTGGGAGGAGGGGTGCGGCGCGGGGGTGTCCGCCCCAGGCGGCGGCGAGGGCGTAGGCGGCGAGGGGGAGGGTGAGGGCGGTGGCGGGGGTGGCGTCGAGGGCGAGGGCGGCGGCGGCGGCAGCGGCGGCGAGGAGGGCGAGGGGGAGGTGTGTGGCGAGGGGCTGCGCGGGGGCGCGGAGGAGGCGCAGGACGTCAGCGCGTCGGAGGTAGAGGAGCCCGGCGACGACGAGGGGTGTGACGAGGGAGAGGGCGACGTCGCCGGGGTGCTCCTCGCTCCAGACCTGGAGGAGCCAGGCGGCGAGGGGCGCGTGGAGGGCGAGGAGGGCGAGGGCGAGTGAGGCGAGCGCCGCCCTCGCGCGGCGCTCGGTGACAGGATTTGTCACAAGGGGTGCCGATGCGCGTCAGCGGGGCTGGGCGTGAGCGGCCTTGCGGCGGTTGCTCCAGAGGTGGTAGCCCGCGGCGAGCAGGAGGGGTGTGGCGCCCATGAGGAGGAGGACGAGGGTGGAGGGCTCGGGGCTGTCGCCGGGGGGGCCGCCCGCGAAGGCGAAGGCGGGGACGAGGGTGGTGAGGAGGGCGGCGGAGAGGGCAGACGCGGTCTTCATGGGGGCTCCTCGGGGTGGGGTGGTGAGGTGTGGGCCGCAGCGGCCACCTGGGGTAGCTTAGAGCAAAGGCCGGGCCAGCTCAAGGTCTGGCGCGGAGGAGCGCGGCGAGCCCTGCGGCGCCGAGGAGGAGGCAGAGGGCGCCGCCCGCGGCGATGAGGTGGCGCGTGTGGCGCTCGCGGTCCATGGCGTCGCGGAGGTCGCGTGCGAAGGCGGCGGTGGCGGCGCGCGGGTCGCGCTTGAGGTGGGGGTTGTGGTGTCGCGCGAGAGGGCGTATGACGTGGTAGCTCAGGCGGGGGGAGATGGCGTGGAGGCCGACGCGGGAGGCCACGATGAGCGTGTCCTCGCGTCGGAGGTGGAGGTTTCTGGCGAGGGCGCAGGAGGTGTCCACGAGGGAGGCGCCTCGGGGCAGGTCGAGGGCGACGACGCGCAGGGCCTGGGGATCGAGGCCCTCCAGGGGGTCCTGGCCGGGGTGCCTGGGTCGGAGCCAGCGGGTGCGGGTGAGGTCCTGGGGTCCGGGGTGCTGCTCCAGGGCGGCGGCCCAGCGCCGGAGGTCATCGGAGGCGCTGAGGCGCCGGCAGGCGTCGCCCTGGGCGCGTGCGTCGGGTGCGGCGAGGAGGAGCGCGGCGAGCGCGAGGGAGGGAGGGAGCCAGGATGAGCGCGGAGCAGGCATGGCGTGGGCGTGGTGTTGCGGCGGGGCGCGGTGTGCGCGTCGTCGCGTGCGCGTCACTCTTTTTCGCGTCGGCGCTCGGCTGTCAAGCGGCCTGGGGTCAGGCCAAGCTGCGGACGATCAAGAAGGTGGTGCTGGACCCGGGTCATGGGGGGAGCAACGAGGGGGCGAAGGGGCCCGGGGGGCACCAGGAGAAGGACGAGGTGCTGCGGGTGGCGGCGGCGATCCGGGATCGGCTGGCGGCGGACTATCCGGGGCTGGAGGTGGAGCTGACGCGGGTGCTGGACGTGGATCTGGGGTTGACGGAGCGGATCCACGCGGCGAACGCGGCGGGTGCGGACCTCTTCTTCTCGATCCACATGAACTCCTCCCCGAACACCCAGGCGACCGGGATCGAGGTGTACTACCTGGCGGCGGAGCGGGCGATGCCGGAGGTGACCGGCGGCGCCGAGGGCTGGGGTCAGGCCTGGGGGTATGTGCCCGGCTGCCTGGGGGGGGCGGGGAGCGCGGCGCCGGTGGGCGTCGCGGGGGAGGAGGTGTCGATGATCCTGGGGGATCTGGAGGTGGGGCGCGCGCATCGGGAGAGCGCCGAGGTGGCGCCGATCCTGCTGGATGAGCTGCTGCGGGCCTCCAGCGGTCGGATCAACCGGGGGGTGAGGCAGGCGAACTTCGGTGTGCTGCGGGGCGCGCGTGTGCCGGCGGTGGTGGTGGAGCTGGGCTTCATCTCGAACGCCGGCGAGGAGCGCTGGCTGGTGCAGCCGACGACGCGAGAGCGCGTCGCGCGGGCGTTCTCCCGCGCGGTGCTGCGAGTGGATGATCTCTTGACCCAGGCGGAGGAGCTGCGATGAGCGAGGTGGTTTTTGAGCGCGCCGACGGGCGCGGGCGGGACATGATGCGCCCTGTGTCGATCCAGACGGACTTTCTCCAGAGCGGGATCGCGCACGCGGTGGTGCGCTTCGGGCGGACGACGGTGCTGTGTACGGCCTCGGTGGAGGAGTCGGTGCCGTCGTGGCTGCGCGGGAAGGGGAAGGGGTGGCTGACGGCGGAGTACGCGATGCTGCCCGGGTCGGGGAACGGGCGTGTGCGCCGCGACCGGGGGGGCTCGGTGAACGGCCGGACGATGGAGATCCAGCGGCTGATCGGCCGCTCGGCGCGGGCGGTGTGCGATCTGGAGCGGCTTGGGGAGCGGACGATCACCCTGGACTGCGACGTGCTGGAGGCGGACGGCGGGACGCGGACAGCGAGCATCACAGGAGCCTGGGTGGCTCTGGCGCGGGCGGTCAACGGGCTGCTGGCGTCGGGGGCGCTGGCGTCGAGCCCGCTGACGGGGCAGGTGGCGGCGGTGTCGGTGGGGATCGTGCGAGGCGAGGCGGTGCTGGACCTGCCCTATGTGGAGGACAGCGCGGCGGAGGTGGACATGAACGTGGTGATGAACGCCGAGCGTCGCCTGGTGGAGGTGCAGGGCACGGCGGAGGGGATGACGTTCTCGCTGGATGAGCTGAACACGCTGGTGCGCTTGGCCGAGGGGGGCCTGGGCCACCTCTTCGAGGTGCAGCGCGCGGCGCTGCACGACTGCCCCAACCTCTCCCTTTGAACGACGAGGCGAACGATGTCTGCTGATGTGCTGCGCGTGCTGCTGGCGACCTCCAACCCCGGCAAGGTCCGGGAGCTTCAGGCTCACCTGGCGGGTCTCCCCGTGGAGGTCTGCGGCCTCCGTGACGTCCCGCTGCCGCCCGGCGGCGAGGTGGAGGAGACGGGGGACACCTTCGAGGCCAACGCGATCCTCAAGGCGGTGGGCTATGGCCGGAGCGCGGGGCTCCTGACGCTGGCGGACGACTCGGGGCTGGAGGTGGACGCGCTGGAGGGGGCGCCCGGGGTCTACTCCGCGCGCTTCGCCGGTCACCACGCCGACGACGCGACCAACAACGCCCTCCTCCTGGAGCGCCTGGCCGGGCGGACGGATCGCAGCGCGCGCTTCCGCTGCGTCGTCGCCGTCTACCTCCCCCCCCACCTCCGCCTGGAGGGCGCGCCGCCCGCGCTCCCCTTCGTCGAAGACGCCTCGCTCCTGCCCGGTGAGCGCCTCTTGACCTCCGCCGGAGCGGCTGAAGGGGACATCCTCGCCGCGACACGCGGCGCGGGCGGCTTTGGCTACGATCCCCTCTTCCTGAGCCGCGACCTCGGCGTCACCTTCGCCGAGGCCCCCCTGGAGGCCAAGGCGCAGGTCAGCCACCGCGGTCGCGCGCTGGCTCCCGTCATCGCGTGGCTCAAGGGGGCTTGCATTCTGCCGGGAGAGTGACTACAAGGTGTGGGCTGTTCGCGCGGGCGTTTTATACGCCCACGCCGACGGGGCGTGGCGCAGTCTGGTAGCGCGCCGGTTTTGGGTACCGGAAGTCGGAGGTTCGAATCCTCTCGCCCCGATGGGGTCTATGACCCCACCCCCTCCCCCTTGCACCCATAGCTCAGCTGGATAGAGCAACGGACTTCTAATCCGTAGGTCCCAGGTTCGAATCCTGGTGGGTGTGCTTCATAGATATCGGCTTCGATCCCCTCCACAACGCGCTTCGCGCCGCTTCACCGCAACCCCGTCTGACACAGGATGACGCCCCGCGCCCTGGCTCGACACGCAGATGTGGGAGTCTATGTGGGAGTCGGTGTGGGAGTGAGCGTGGGAGTGAACGGCTCAAAAAAGAAGGGCCTGGCTGGGTGCCAGGCCCTCTCTTCTTGGGCCGACGTCACTGCGTCCAGGGGCGCCCACTTGAAGGTCAGCGAGCGCTTGGCCTGCCGCGTTCTGGGGCTCTCCCGCACGACCCTGCGTTGCCTCTCCAAGCGTCCTGACCTCGACTTCTGCCGGGTGCTTGACAGGAATAGACACCACTTTGGGCGCCGTGCTAAACTCCGCGTCGTGAGATCAATCCATCCCCGACGCATCCTCTTGGAGCCCCATGCCTTCCTCCAACACAGCGACCTCAACATCCAACCTGCTGCTCCAACTCTTGAGCGCCTGGGCAAGCACGTCACAGCGCAGCGACGCGACGCTCGTTTCGATCATGGAACCCTATGTCGGCGTGGATAGCGCGCGCCTCATCTTGAGTGTGCTCTCCCAGGTCGCCGCGACCCGTGCTGAGGTGAAGGCACAACGAGAAGCAGGCGTTGAGCCCGCGCGTTGGGTGCGGCGTCAGCTAGAGGCTATCACTCCTGGACTCACCGATGAGTTGGAGTCGATCGTCCTCGGTGAGCACGCAGGCAGCCTCATCGACGCCGCCCTGAGTGCGATGTTCAGCTCTCAGGAAGCCTTCGCTGAGCTCCTCCCGGCGATACCTGCCAACCTTGGCAACCTTGGCGCGCTGGCCCAAGCCTTCTTTGAAGAGGAGCAGGATGGGGGTATGGAGCGCGCGCTGGCCGCGCTCGTCTCAACCGTTGTCATCAAAGCCAGACAGCTCACTGCCCCGCTGGAGATCACAGCCGTCGTCGCGGGGATCGAGCTGGGCTTGCGCACCGCCAGGACAGCCTTCCAGCTCGCCACAGGTAAGCTCACTCTGGACGGCGCTCTGGAGCGCCTGGAGGAGGATGCCGCTGCCGCTGTCGGCACCCTCGCGGCCCGTGCCCTGACCTTCGGCATGCAGGCATGTGGCGCGATGCTCGGCGCCGCGCTCGGCCAGGTGGTCGGTCTGGCCCCTCTTGGCGCTGTGGTGGGACGACAGCTTGGACAGCTCGCAGGACACACCATCGCTCCTCATGTCGAGACCGGGGTGAAGCAGCTGACCCGTGGAGTCCTCCACAAAGGGATCACGCTGGTTCAAGAGACCTTCCAGACGGCACGCGCCTATATCCGCGGGATCTTCAATGCTTAGCTATCGGCCACATGTCGAGGAGCTGAGATCACTCCTTGAGCGACGTCAACCGCTGCTCGTCCTCCAGAACGCACACCCGACCTACCTTGGGGGGCTCCTCCAGAAGCTGCTCGCGAACCAGCAGCTCAGCGAGGTCATCCAGTTCATCCCTGGCTTCGGCGCGCTTGCCCTGACCCCAGAAGGGCCACCCCGTCCAGGCTCCGCACGCGGCGATCTCTCCCTGGAGGGATGGATGGCCCGCGAGCTGCGCGAGCGTCTCGGCGAGGCGCGCGCCGCAGCTCCTCGCGTGCTCTGGCTGCTGACCTCCTCGGAGAGCCTTCAGAGCCCAGCCGTGGCCGCCATCCTCGCCGCATGGTGCCAGCGCGTCCAGCGCGAAGTCCTCCAGGACCGCCTCATCATCGCCGTTGACGGCGAGGTCGGAGGGCTCCTCACTCCCTTCTGCGCGGTGGCGTCGCTGAGCCTGCCCCGGGACGAGTCCCGGGACGAGCAGCAGCTGCAGGGTTATATTCTTGAGATACTTCGTAAAGAACAGGCGTCAGAGGACATCACGCTCAACATCACCCTCAAGCGTAACCTCGCGCGGCTCCTCCAGGGGCTCCCCGCTCACGACATCTTTGAGGCGCTTGTGGAGGCTGCCCGTACCTCCCTCCAGGGTGCCCCTGAGGCGCTTGAGGAGCAGATCAAGAGACAGCGCAGTGAGCTGATGCGCCTCTCCAGCGGTCTGGAGATCATCGTCACCGCCCTCAAACCCGACGAGGTCGGCGGCATGGAGGAGCTCAAGGACCACCTCAAGCACATCAGCTGCGTCCTTGATGATCCCCACGGCGCCGCTGAGGCACGCGTCGCTCCGCCGCGTGGCCTCATGCTCATCGGCATGCCGGGCTGTGGTAAGAGCCTCGCCGCTGAGCTGGCCGCCGCCCTCCTTGAGGTTCCCCTCCTCCGGCTTGACATGGGAGGCCTCATGGGCGGCCTCCTCGGCCAGAGTGAGACCAACCTTCGCCGGGCCCTGGCCGCCGCCGAGGCCGCCGCTCCCTGCATCCTCTGGATCGACGAGATCGAGAAGGCCTTCGGCGGCCTCTCCAGCGGCCAGGACGGCGGCACCGGACGCCGGATGCTCGGCAGCATCCTCACCTGGATGCAGGAGCAACATCAAAGCGGTGTCTTTGTCTTCGCCACAGCCAATAAGCTCGACGGCCTCCCTCCCGAGCTGCTCCGCCGTGGTCGCTTCGACGAGCTCTACTGCGTTGATCTCCCCGACGAAGATGCCCGCGCCGAGATCCTCCAGATCCACCTCAACAAAGCAGGCGCCAACATTGCTCACCATGAGGTGAAGGACTTCGCCAAGAAGCTGAAAGACTACACTGGCGCCGACATCGAGGCGCTCGTCCGCGACACCAACCTCCAGCGCTTCGCCGCCGCCGCGCCGGTCCTCACGCTCGCTCACCTTGAGGGTGTCATGCAACACCTCACGCCCCTCGCGGAGCAGTTCAAGGACGAGATCGGCCCGATGCGCAAAGCCCTGAAAGTGCGCGGCTTCAAAGACGTCAGCCGCTCAGGCCCGCACCGTTCACGCCTTGAGCTCAGGCGCGGCACGCGTGCTCCTCTCCCTGAAGCCTTGGAGCAGCTCCGCTCTGGTGGGGTCAGCACCTGGTACGTTCAGGATGGCGACGCCGTCCGCTGGACCCTGCGCTTCGGCGCTGTGCCTCTTGAAGGTCAACCTGGACGCTTCGATCTATCCAAGGTGGAGGTCTGGGAGGGCAAGGTAACCCACCCCTCGCGCCAAGGCCAGGCGTTTAGCATACAACAAGAAGTCAAAGATAATGGAAAATGTCTTAGGATATCCATTCGCGGTGGTGCTGTTGATATAGTTGCTGGCAGTGGTTCCATACATATAAGTCATGATGGAAGGATTTTATCCTTAAAAAGAGAAAAAATAAAAGAGGATTATGACCAAAGCCCTCTTGCGGCAAGGCAGGTCAAGCCCCTGCTTCAGTATAAAATTGATGATTTTCTCTTGACATTGGTCCACCTTCAAGTAGATCTGCACCCCCCTGGTTTGTCGTTTTTCGTATCGCAAACCCACATATCGACTTCATTTTCAGATTTAATAGATAGAGGAAAGGTTAAAATGGAGAATGCAAGCATTCCGGCTTACAGTATTGTCTATTCAAAATCAAGGGCGAATCTGCCGCTATCAGGTCGGAGTATGAATTATATTGCAGGTCTATGCAATAAGCTAAGTTTGCTTGCAGGTCTTGATGCGTCGTACTTCTGGAAGGATGATAATCTCTTCTGGAATGCCAGCAGCAATGGGTTCAGACTGCCAATGTTAAGTGAGTGGCTAGTCTTTTCAGTCGCAAACAGGCCAAAGAAATATAAAGTCAAAAAATCAGCCTGGGATTCAGAGGTGTCAGAGCACTTCACTCACAAACCTGTCGGTCAGGGAGCATCAAATCAGTTCAACATCTTTAATACGGAAGGCCAAGGCTACGACATTGTGCATCCTGATCCTGAAAAGACGATAGCATTCCATAGGTCTGAGCTGATTCTTGCAAAAATAATAAGTGATTCAGAGTTAAAATTGGTGGATTTAGATTTAAATGTAAGTGATAAAATTCCTTCGTGCGCTGTTTTTAGGATTGCAAAAAATCAGGTAACCGTTCGGTGACCGTTCAGCCCCCCCTCACGCTGAGAGGAGTGAAGGTGGCTGGAGAGCAAAGACATGAGCCTGGAAGGCCGCTCGGAGCCAGTCGAGGAGCGGTCGCTTCTGAAGCTTGAGCGTCTCGATGACAGTGAGGATGCGCTCGACGAAGCGGCTTCCTCCCTCGCTGTCGGTGCCGAAGGAGCCTTTGCGCCACAGCTCCGAAGCGATGACCCTGCACGACCATGGCTTGCGTCCCGAGGTCGCCCAGGAGGCGGCGCGCAAGATGTGGGGGCTTGACGAGGTGGGAGCTGGTGTGGGAGTGGTGGGAGCGGGGACACCTTCGACCTCGGGCCAGACGGGGTCGAGGGGCGCGGGGTCGCGGACTTCCAATCCGTAGGTCCCAGGTTCGAATCCTGGTGGGTGTGCTCCCTTCTGGCAGACCTCGGTCTCCTGAGCTGCGCTTGTGGGCGCTGCGCTGGGCGTGCTCGCTGGAGGGTCACGATGAAGTCGCTCCCTGAGCTTATTGTGGAGACGCCGCGCTCGGCCTGGTCGGGTGGGGTGGTGTTCGGGCTGGGGGATGCGGTGGAGGAGGCGCGGGTGCTGGACCGGCCGCTGTCGGCGTGGCGCGGCGCGGGGGCGCGGCAGGTGGGGTCGGGGGAGGCGCTGGTGGGGCCGGCGCTGGTGGTGGGGCGGGATCTGTGGGTGAGCCCTCGGCTGGTGGAGGTGTTTGGGCGGGTGGCTGCGTCGGTGGGCGGCGGGGAGCCGGTGCGGCTGCGGCGGGCTGCGGACGGGCCGGCGGCGCTGGCTGATCCGCTGGGGCGGCTGCCTCGGGAGGGCGGCGAGATCCTCTTTGATCTCTGGTATCTGCCTGCGGGGTGTCGGGTGGAGGCTGGTCCTGGGGTGGAGCTGCCGGCGGCGCTGGAGGCGGCGCGTGGGGTGGACGTCCCGGCGAGGACGCAAACGATCTCAGGGGCGGTGGACAGCGGGGCGCCGGGCGGCGAGGCGGGGATGTCGGTGGTGCTGTCGGACGTGGCGGCGGCGCCGGTGGGGCATTGGGTGGAGGTGCTGCGGGCCAACCTCCTGGCGCTGGGGACGCGGGTGCTGGAGCATGGGCCGCTCGTGGCGGTCTTTGTGCTGCTGTGGGCGGCGGTGCGGGCGTTGAGCCTCAACCCCTTCCGCATCCTCCAGAAGCTGACGCGGCGCGGGCGGCGGTGCTGGGTCCACCCGGACGCTGTGGTGGAGGGGTGCCTCCTGGGGGATGACGTGAAGATCGACGCGGGGGCGGTGCTGCGGGGCTGCGTCCTGGGGGACGGCGCCAAGGTCGGGCCCGGAGTGGTGGCGGAGTACACCGTCATCGGCCAGGGCGCCGAGCTGCAGAAGCAGTCCACCGCCGTCCTCAGCGTCGTCTACCCCGAGGCGCGGCTGGGCGGCGTGCTCCAGCTTGGGCTGGCGGGGCGGGGGGCGCGGCTGAAGATGGGGGCCTACTGCACCGATATGAACCTCCAGGGCCCCGTCCGCGTCCTCACCCCCGAGGGGCTGCGGCCCGTGGACATGGGCTACCAGGGGGTGTGCCTGGGGCATGGGGCCTTCGTCGCCTCGGGGGTCTGGATCGCGCCCGGGCGCGTCATCGAGGCCGGGCGCGTGGTGCTGCGCCCCGAGGGGTCGATGGTCCTCAAGTGAGGCGGCGGAGCCGCCGGAGCTTGCGGGCCAGCTCCGCCGAGAGCCGCAAGGTCAGCCCCGGCGCGAAGCGCGCCAGCCACCACGCGACCTTCGCCTGCCAGGTCACCAGGATGATCGCCTCGTCGCGATCACCGTCGCGACGGCGGCCTCGAACGCCGCCGCGTCCCGCACGTCCAGCCGCAGCGGCGTCGCCGCGCCGCCGCAGCGCGCCGCCACCGCCGCGGCTGCCGCCTCGTCCACGTCCGCGATCCACACCTGCCGCGCCCCCGCCGCCGCCAGCCCCGCCGCCAACGCCGCGCCGATCCCCGATCCGCCACCCGTCACCAACGCCACGATCCCTGCCAGCCTGCGCATTCGCTGCTCCTGACTCCGCTCCCGCGTCCCCGCACCTGCCTCCGCAGTGTAGCCCCCTGGCGGGGCGCGCTGTCGCGCAAATTTTGCTTGATTGGTGCAATTTTTGCGCGAGTTTTCTCGCTGCCCCGCGTCGGTGTCGCGTTGGCCGGGCTCCCCGTGCGGCACGCTTCTTGGGAGGAGCCTGTAGGCCGCATGGAGCGGCCCAAGAGGTGCGGAGAGGATTCCTATGTCGCGTCGTCTGCTCATGAAGCGCGCGCTCACCCTGGCCGGGAGCGCGCTCCTCGCTGTCTTGTTGACGCTGGGCGCGGCTCGCGCAGACGCGCAACCCAGAGCGCGCTACGCCGGCTTGAAGCCTGCGGAGCTGCTGGAGCGCTCGCGAGAGACGCCCAGCGCCTCCGAGCGTGTCGCCATGCGCGTGATCCTCGCTGCGGACCACCCGAAGACCCCCGAGGGGCTCTTCGCGCGGGCCTGGGTCGCGCGCTACGAGGGCGATGAGGCGCAGCGCCGCGAGCTGCTCCAGACCTGCGCTGCCCAGGCCCCCACCTTCCCTCCCTGCGCGTTTGAGCTGGCAGGCTTGCAGGAAGGCCCCGCGCGGGTGGCCGCCTACGAGCGGCTGCTCCAGCTCGCGCCCGACTACAACCACTCCACCGCGCTGCGCAACCTGTACTTCGCGCGGGTCACCGGCGACCGCCCCGGGGCGGAGGCGCTCCTCAAGACCTGGGAGGGCAAGCCCCAGGGGGCCTTCATCGTCCCTTTCATCCGGGGCCTGGACGCCGAGCATAACGCCAAGGACTACGCCGCCGCCGAGCGCCTCTACAAGCAGGCCCTCCAGGCCCAGCCCAGGCACTTCGAGCCGTATCGGACCCTCGCGTGGCTCCGGCTGCACCGGCTGACCGACGGACGCACGCCGATGGATCAGCGCCTGAGGATGCTTGGGGTCGTGTTCGACTTCATCGCGGCGCGCCAGCGCGAGCCCGCCTCCTGGCAGCGCGATCAAGCCATCGCAGAGGCCTGGCTCTGGATCGGAGATCAGGCCCGCGACACGTTCAAGGACCACCCCGGCGCCTTCCTGGCCTACACCCGCTCCTTTGAGGCGTGGCCTTCGGGGGAGGCCGCCGCGCGGGCCGGGGAGGCCGCGCGGCGC
The DNA here is from genome assembly GCA_963169075.1 of Myxococcota bacterium. Lineage (GTDB taxonomy): Bacteria > Myxococcota_A > Bradymonadia > Bradymonadales > CAUJGC01. The sequence continues at coordinate 8,605 of CAUJGC010000307.1, read as the reverse complement.
TACGATCAGGCCCTCCGCGAGCGCACCCTGCTGGACGCCCACGCCAGGCTCCCCCAGCACGCCCTCATCCTCGGCGCCCTGGGGTTTGCCTTCCAGAGCGATCCCGCACGCGCCGAGCGCTTCTACCGCGACGCCATCGCCGCCGCCTGGACCCCCGTGGATGCCACCGTGCCGACGCGTTTTCTGGGCGTGGATGTGTTGGAGGAGCGGCTGGACTTCGAGGGCGCCGTCAAGCTCTACCGCGCCCAGATGGCGCGGGTCAAAGACCCCGGTGATCTTCCCTTCAGCCTCTACCAGAACCGCCGCCGCAGCGGAGACTACGCCGCCGCCGCCGAGGCCCTCCGCGCGATGGCCGCCCGCCCCGGTCAGGACATCCAGTCGCCCTGGTATCAGGATCGGCTCCGCGAGGTGGAGAAGCTCCAGCGCCTGGAGGACGAGCGCGCCGCCTTCTACCGCGCCAACCCCTTCCTGGAGCAGTGGCGCGCTCGCTGGGGCGAGAGCGTCCGCGTCCGGGTCAGCTTCGCCTCGGGGAGCAGCGCCATCGCCGCGCGCGATCGCGGCGTCCTCGCGGAGCTGGCGCGCGCCCTCGCCGCGCCTGGCGCGGAGGGCTACGTCTTCCAGATCGCCGGGCACACCGACGACCAGGGCGACGCAGGCGCCAACCGCGCCTTGAGCAAGGCGCGGGCGGACGCCGTCATCCGCTACCTCCACGCCACCCACAAGATCCCCCTGGAGCGCATGAGCGGCTATGGCGCAGGCGAGGATGCCCCGCTGGAGCTCAACACGAGCGCCGCTGGCCGCGCCGCCAACCGCCGGGTGGAGATCGTCCCCCTGGGCGCCGTCGAGCGCCCCGCCCTCGCGGTCACCGGCGCGATGAACCCCGGCGGCGAGCTGGTCGCGTCACCTGACGGGCGCCTGCTCGCGCTGGGGACCACGCCAATCCAGCTCTGGGACGCCCAGCGCGGCGTCAAGCTGCGGGACCTGGGCCGCGGTGGGGACCGGGCCTTCTCGCCCAACGGACGCTGGGTCGCCGCCTCCTCCTCCTTCGTCGAGGCGGGCGGGTACCGCTCTTCGCTGGTGTTCATCTACGATGCGTTGCATGGGCTCGTGGAGGCTGCGCTCCCTGAGGCCGAGGTCACAGCCCTGAGCTGGGCCCCCGACGGGAGGCGCCTGGTCTATGGGACGACGAAGGGTCAGGTGATCGTCTACAGCGTCGAGCAGCGCCGCCGCATCGCCGCGTGGGTGCTGCCGGGCAACACCATGCCCCGCGCCGTGCATTGGACCCGCGACGGGCGCTTCATCGTCACGGGTCAGGCCAGCGCGGATCACCTCCTGCGCTGGGATGCCACCACCTGGGCGCTGGCGGGCAAGCTGCCTGGCGTCAACTGGCCGCACGCCATCTCCTCCAGCGCGGACGGACGCTACCTCGTCGCGGCAGACAACGCGCGCACCCTCTCGGTCTGGGATACCCAGAAGAAGGACGCGCTCCGGCAGCTCAAGATCCCGTCGCTTGCCAACGGCCTCGTGGCCCACCCGACGCGCCCCTGGATGTTGGTCAACGACTTCGGCGGCGGCGAGCACCACAAGGGCCTCCTGGTGGACCTGGAGGCCCTGCGGGTGCTGGCGACCCACGAGAGCGGCGACCGCTCCACCAGCTACGCCTTCTCCCGGGACGGCGATCAGGTCTACGTCGCCGGAGCGGATCAGGTGACGCGGCTGGACGGCGCGACGCTGGCGTCGCGCGGGAGCCTGGAGGGCGCGGCGCCCGTCGCGCGGGCGCTGAAGGCCGACGTGCGCAGCGGCTACGCCCTCACGCTGGACGATGAGGGGATCCATGTCTGGGATGTGACCACCGGCCGCAAGGCCCACCGCTGGTCAGGTGACGCCAAGCTCCTGGCCGCTGTGGAGGACGCGCCGGGGCGCTTCATCTCGGTCGAAGGCGATCGGGACAAGGGGCAGAGCGTCCTGTGGGAGCTGGACACCGCGACCTTCGCGCGCCGCCAGGTCGCGATCCTCCCGCGGGATGTACGCGCGGCGCGCGCGCGGGGTGGGCGGCTCGCCCTCATCACCAGCGCCTTCGCCAAGCCCGGCCAGGGGGAGGCCACCGGCGCGATGGAGCTGCTGGACCTGAAGACCGGCGCTTCGCTCCGGCGCGCGGAGGTGCCCCTGATCACCGAGGCGCTCGGTTACGGGCGCGCCGGAGGGAGCTGGGTGAGCGGCTTTGACGTGGATCTGGCGCGCGAGGAGTTCATCCTGAGCACCAGCTGGCGAGACGGGTTCGGGATGGGCGCGACCGAGCCCCGCTACGCACATCTCTACAGCTTCGCGGGCGCCAGGCTGCGGACCTTCACCGCGACCGAGCCCGTGACCGACGCCTCCTTCCGGGGTGAGCAGGTGGTGCTGGTCGGAGACAGCGCCTCGTGGGGTTACGAGCGCGCCAGCGGCAAGCAGGTGGAGACGCTGCCGCTGCGTCGCGGCGAGCGTCGCGTGGACCTCCCCGGCGATCCCGCGCACCTCCTCGTCTCGCTGAGCGGGGTGCGCTACGTCCCCGAGGCAGGCGCCGGACGCGCGCTGAGCGCTCCGGGAGATGATCTCGTGGACGCCGCCGCCTTCCCGGAGCGCAACCTCCTGGTCTGGCTGCGCCGCGACAACACGCTGGGGTTCTTCACGCTGGACACCTTCGCGCCGCGCCTCCAGCTCGCGGCGCGGCGCGGGGATGCCTGGATCGCGTGGGCGCAGGACGGGGCCTTCACGGCCTCGTTGGGGGGCGCCCAGCGGGCCTTCTGGTCGATCGGTGATCTCCTCCTGCCGATGGACGCGCTGGCTTCGCGCTTCGAGCAGCCCGCGCTCATCCGTCAGCGGCTGGAGCCGCGTCTGGCGGCGGAGGCGGCCCGGGACAAGCGCACCGCGCCGCCGAACCCCGCTGCGGACCTCTTCGCGGTGCCCTGGACGCTGGAGCTGACCTCGCCTGAGCGCGCCGAGACGCGGGAGGCGTCCTGGACGCTGCGCGCTCGCGTGACGCGGGCGGCTCCTGGCGTCGAGGCCCCGCAGCTGGCCTTTGCCATCCAGGGTCAGGAGCTGGCCGACGCGCGGGGCTTCGTGCGCGAGCCCCCGGCGCCTGCGCGGATCGATGATCTCACCGAGGAGTTCACCCGCGAGCTGCCGCTCCAGGAGGGGCTCAACGTCATTCAGGTCAGCTTGCTCCACCGCGGCGCGCGCCTCCTGACCCAGACCGCGCTCATCACGCGGGTGGCGGTGGCGTCGGCGGGGGCGGCGCCGACGAGCGACCTCTACTTCCTCGGCATCGGCGTCTCGGCCTATAAGGACCCCGCGCTCAACCTGAGCTTCAGCGACAAGGACGCCGAGGCGCTGGCGAAGGCCCTCCAGCCGCAGGCCGGGCGCCTCTATCGCCAGGTCCACACCCGCCTCCTCTTGAACGGCGACGTGACCCCGCAGCGGATCCAGGTGGAGCTGCACGAGTTCCTGCGGCAGTCCACGCCCCAGGACACCATCATCCTCTTCATCGCGGGGCATGGGGTGCAGGACAACGACCAGAGCCTCTACTTCCTCACCCACGACGCCGACCCGGAGCGCCCCTATACGGGGGTGGAGCTGGGGACGCTGCACGCCTTCCTCAAGAAGCGGCCGCCCAATCAGAAGGCGCTCCTCTGGCTCGACATCTGTCACGCGGGCGCCTACAACGCCGACGTCAAGCGACGTGGCCGCGTCACCGTCGAGGACGCCATCCAGCAGCTCGCGGACGGCGCGGGCCTCGTGGTCCTGGCGTCGTCCACCGGGCGGGAGTTCTCGCTGGAGAGCGCCCGCTTCGGCGGCGGGCACGGGGCCTTCTCGGCGGCGCTCCTGGAGGCGCTGGAGGGGCGCGCTGACGGCGAGGGCAACCGGGATGGCACGCTCTCGACCACGGAGCTGATCGGCTTCGTCTCTCGGCGTGTGCCTGAGCTGACCCAGAACCAGCAGCACCCCACCACGCCTCTTGTGGAGCACCTCCGGGACTTCCCGATCGCGGTGCGCTGAGGCCGGGGCGCACGCTGCGTGGTGCGGCGGGCTTGTTTTGCTGAACAAACCTGTTCAAAATCGGGCTCGGGGCCGGTTTTGGCTGAACAGAGCTTTTCAAATCGGTCGCGCGGTCGATTTTTGGCCGAGCGGGGCTATGCAAAGCGGCCGCGGGATCGATCCTGGGATGAGCAGATCGGTCGCGGCGGTCGGTTGAGGGGTCGCGCGACCCATGACGTCAACCCCCCCGGCCCCGTAAGCTCCTGCTGCGCTGCGCTTCGCAACCCCCCCGGCCCCGTAAGCTCCTGCTGCGCTGCGCTTCACAGGAGCAACGGGGCCGGTCCCCCCCGTGACGGGGGGACACCGACGGGTCGCTGGGGTCGCGGGTGGCGCTGGGGACGCGGGTGGCGCTGGGGACACGGGTGGCGAGCGAGGGTGCAGCGAGCGCAGCGAGCGAGGGTGCAGCGTCGGTGCTCCCCCAGACATTGGGGGAGCCGGGTGCGTTGCTCCTGCGAGCGCAGCGAAGCAGGGGCTTACGCAGCCGAGGGGGGCTGCGAGCGCAGCGAGGGGTTGAAAAAATCGAAGCGGTCAGGGAGCGTGTTAGGCTGGGGTCGAGGGGCTGTGGCGGCGCGGAGGAGGCGAGGAGCAGCGTGGGAGAGCGTCCCCCGAGGACTCAGCGGAGCGTGTTGTGGGTGCGGCCTCGTGAGGCGGGGACGCCGACCTTTGAGCTGCCCTATGTGACGGCGCGGGGGCGGGCGGCGGTGACGAACCCGGGGCGGCGCCAGCTCGCGGAGGCGCTGCGCGAGGCGCCGCCGGGGCGGGTGGAGGTGGAGTTCGAGCTGGGGGTGGACGGCCAGCCGACGGAGATCCGCCCGGCGTCGCCGCGGGTGGAGGCCGAGGCGGTCGAGCCCGAGGACGCCGCTCCGGCGTCCGAAGCCTTGCAGGAGGTGGAGGGCGCGCTGGGGGTGGTGGGGGTGGTGGGGGTGGCGTCGTCGCACCAGCTGCCGCAGGTGGTGCTCTGGCGCGAGGTGGGGGCGGGGCGGGGTTGGATGGTGGAGCCGCCGGAGGCTCGGGCCGGGGGGTGGGGCGGTCAGCTCCGGCGGGCGCTTGGGGGGAGCGTGCCGGTGGAGTCGGTGCCGTTGAGCGCGGAGGAGGCGGCGCTGCCAGGGTCGGTGCGGCGGCGGGTGGTGGAGGCGCTGCTGCGCTCGGCGCGGGGTCCGGTGGCGTTCGCGTGGGGCGGCGATCACCCGGCAGGCGCGGGGGTGTGGGAGGCCTTCATCGCGTGGTGGCGCCGCGACCCGCAGGGGGGCCACGTGGCGGTGCGGCTGGATCTGGCCGAGGAGCGGGTGCTGGTGTGGTCGTCCCCGACGACGGTGGAGGCGCGGCCGCTGCGGGTGCGGCCGGGGTTCGCGCAGCTGGTGGCCGCGCGGGGCTTTGAGGAGAACGCGTCGGCGGCGCCGCCGCCCGTGGACCCGGAGGAGGTGGCGGTGACGGAGCGGCTCTTCGCGAGCCGCCCGGAGTATCGGCGCTTCTGCTTCGAGTGGGCCGGGCGGCTGGCCGCCGAGAGCGTGCCCGGGCTCTCCATCGACGCGCACCGGCTCATGGTGGAGGAGTCGTTCCAGCGCACGGTGTCGCTGGAGGTGATGGGGCAGCTGGTGGAGGAGGGGCTGCGGAACGCGCCCGCGTCGATGGGGGAGGAGGCCGGGCGCTGGGTGGTGCAGGGGCTGGGGCCGTGGCTCCGGCGGGCGCTGGGGACGCTGCTGCGCCAGCAGAGCGTCGAGCCGTCTCCGGTGGCGCTGCCCGCCGACCCGGCGGTGCTGCACTGGCTGACGCGGTGCAACGGCGGGGCGCTGGAGGAGGCCACGGCGCGGGGGAGCGTGAACCTGGGGATCTCGGGGTGCGACCGCTTCAGCCTGCTCTTCGAGCGGCTGCTGGAGGCGCGGGTGCGCCGCTGGGCCGCGGCGCGGGAGGCGTGGCTGGGGGGGCTGGCCTTCAACCCGACCATCCGCCGCCCAGGCTCGGGGCAGAACCTGGGGGAGTTCGACGTGGCGCTGGTGACGCGGCTCGGGCGCCTGGTGGTGCTGGACGCCAAGACCTTCGATGATGACGTGGCGACGCGCCGCGCGCAGACCCAGGTGGTGGAGCAGGTGGGCGGCGCCCAGGCCCGGCGGTGCGTGGTCGTGCCCGCCTTCGCGCCCGAGGTGGGGCGCCCCGATCTGAGCGCCCCGCTGGACGCCTGGGGGCTCGCGCCGTGGTATCCGCGCAAGCTCGCGGTGCTCCTGGCCCGCGCCGCCGATCCTCGCGCGACCGCCGAGGAGCGGCTCCTGGTGCTGCCCTACGACGCGAGCGACGCGCTGGAGCGGGGGCTGGACACCCTCTGCGGGGTGCCAGCGTGGGCGCGGCCCCTGGCCTTCCCGGGGCGGCTGGTGTAGGGTGCGCGCGCCGTCGCGGCGGCGGCCAACCAACTCGGAGGAGAGCGCGATGCACGTCCTGGTGATCAACTGCGGCTCGTCAAGCGTCAAGTACGTCCTGCTTCAATCCCAGACCGAGGCCATCGTCGCCTCCGGGCGCGTGGAGCGCGTGCGCGAGCTGCCCGGCGGCTTCCAGGAGGCGCTCCAGCAGGTGCTCGCGTCGCTGGGCGACGCGCCGGTCGAGGCCGTCGGGCACCGGGTGGTGCACGGCGGCGAGCGCTTCACCGCGCCGGTGCGCGTCACCGATGAGGTCGTCGAGGGCATCCAGGCCTGCGTCCCCCTGGCCCCCCTGCACAACCCGTCGAACCTGGCCGGGATCGAGGCCGCCCGCGCCGTCTGGCCCGACCTCCCCCACGTCGCCGTCTTCGACACCGCCTTCCACTACCACCTCCCTCGCCGCGCCCGGACCTACGCCCTGGACGCCGAGGTCGCGGCGTCCGCAGGCATCCGCCGCTACGGCTTCCACGGCATGTCCCACGCCTTCGTCGCCCATCAGGCCGCCGCCTGGCTGGAGACCCCGCTGGCCGATCTGCGCCTCATCGTCTGCCACCTGGGCAACGGCGCCAGCGTGTGCGCCGTCGAGGCCGGGCACTCGGTCGAGACCAGCATGGGGATGACCCCGCTGGAGGGCCTGGTCATGGGCACCCGCTCCGGGGACATCGATCCCGGCGTCGTGCTGGAGCTGGTGCGCCGCCACGGCGGCGACGTCGAGGCCGTCGATGCGCTCCTCAACCAGCGCAGCGGCCTCCTGGGGCTCTCCGGCGTCTCCAACGACCTGCGCGACATCGAGGAGCGCGCCGCCGCAGGCGACGAGCGCTGCCGCGCCGCCATCAGCGTCTTCGCCCACCGGGTCCGCAAGTACATCGGCGCCTACGCCGCGGTCATGGGCGGCGTAGACGCCGTGATCCTGACCGGCGGCATCGGGGAGAACGGCGCCGCCATGCGTCAGCGCCTCCTCCAGCGCTTCGAGTACCTGGGCCTGCGCTTCTCCGAGGAGCGCAACGCCGACGCCCGCGTCTCGCGGGAGGCGCGGGTGGCGGACATCTCCGCCCGCAACTCCCGCGTCCGCGCGCTCGTCATCGCCACCGATGAGGAGATCATGATCGCCCGCGAGGCCGCCAAGGTGGCTCAGGGCGCCCAGGAGATCCGCTCCCTCCGGCCCATCCCCGTCGCCGTGAGCGCGCGCCATGTCCACGTCACCGAGGCCACCTTCCACAAGCTCTTCGGCCCCGACGCGCAGCTCACCGAGCGCCGCCCCCTCTCCCAGCCCGGTCAGTTCGCCGCGGAGCAGGTCGTCACCCTCGTCGGCCCCCGGCGCCGCCTGGAGAACGTCCGCATCCTGGGGCCCTTCCGCTCCAAAGATCAGGTCGAGATCTCGCGCACCGACGAGTTCCACCTGGGGGTGGACGCGCCCGTGCGCCTCTCCGGCCAGACCGCCGGCTCCGCGCCCATCACCCTGGAAGGCCCCGCGGGCTCCGTCGCGCTCACCGAGGGCCTCATCTGCGCCTGGCGCCACATCCACATGACCCCCGAGGACGCCGAAGCCTACGGCGTCCACCACAACGATGAGGTCGAGGTGGCCGTCTCCGGCCACGGCCGCGGCCTCGTCTTCCGCGACGTGGTCATCCGCGTCGATCCCAGCTTCAAGCTGGAGATGCACATCGACACCGACGAGGCCAACGCCGCCGACCTCCCCCAGCACTCCGAAGGGGCCCTGGTCGGCGTGGAGGGCGCGGAGGGGACGTTGCAGCGGCGTCGGACCCCTTCGGTCCCGTAACCGCCGACGAGCGCAGCGATGCAGGAGGTTACGGGGCCGGTCCCCTCCGTGAGGGCAACCCCCCCGGCTGCGTAACGTCCTGCTCCGCTGCGCTTCGCAGGACGAACGCAGCCGGTCCCCCCCGTGACGGGGGGACACCGACGGGTCGCTGGGGGGGAGGGGTCGCTGGGGGCGACGGGTCGCGAGCGAGCGCAGCGAGCAGGTGGCGAGCGAGCGGCGCGAGGGAGGTCGGTGTCCCCCCGTCACGAGGTTGTTGCATAAGCCCCCCCCCGCAGGGATCGACATCGGATCGAAAATCAGCGATCCTGGTGCTGGAGAGTTGCGTGAGGAGGTGCGGATGATT
>CAUJGC010000306.1 GCA_963169075.1 Myxococcota bacterium | reverse complement strand
CCGCGCGCCACGCGCAGCACCTCGACGGCAGGCAGGCGCGCGGCGAAGCCTGCGCCGTCCGCCAGGTGGGGCAGGGCACACCAGGGCGTCCGGGTGTGCAGCGGCAACACCCGCCGCGCCCCAAGCCGCAGCGTCAGCTCCACCGCCTCGGTGGCGTCCACCGTGTAGAAGCCCCCGCAGGGCAGGATCGCCAGCTCGACGCCCCGGAGCGGCTCCAGCGCCTCGGCGGTGGGCGACGCGCCGACGTCGCCGCCGTGCAGCACCGTGACACCACCCAGGCGCAGGCGCAGCATCCAGCTCGTCCCGCCCCGGAGCCGCCCGCCGAAGGCGTCATGGTCCACCTCGACGGCCTCCAGCGCCAGCGCCTCGTCCCAGGCGCGAGCGGCCCACTGCTCGGGGCCCAGGACGCGCGCCTCCGGGAAGGGGGCGACGTGGGCGTGGTCGCTATGCAGGTGAGAGATCAAGATCGTGTCTGGCTTGAAATCAATAGGAGGATAGCCCATCAACCCCCCGAAGCCCCCCGGCTCGTAGGGGTCGATCAAGATCGCCCGCGCCCGCCCACGCGCGTCCTCCCCCTCCAGGCCCACCGCCGCGTGCCCAAACCACGTGAGGCGGATCACGGCGCCGCGCAGGGGACCTGGACCAGCACAAACTTCAGGTTGCGCTCGTCGATCTTGCACGCCTTGCCCTTCAGCTCCGCCGGGAGCTTGCGGCTGAACTCGCCCGTGAAGCGGCTGTACTCCATGACCGCGTAGAAGGGGCGGTCCTTGTTCTGCTTCAAGAACCAGGTGAACTCCTCGTCCTCGCGGATGGGGATGACCTCGTTCTGGGTGTAGTAGGTCTCGCCGCGCCAGTTGAGCTTGTAGGTGATGACCTGCTCGGCGCAGTAGCGCTTCTTGGCGTCGTGGCCCGGCGGCCCCTCCGTCCCGGTGCAGCGCGCGTAATAGGTGTCCCAGATCCCCTTCTGGCTCCAGGTGGAGGAGATCGTCGGCATGTAGTGATCCAGCCCGAAGACCGCCGTCCCCACCGCCGCCGCCGCCAGGAGGCCCGCCGCGAGCTGGCGTCCTCGCCGCTGCTTCCACGCCATCCCCGCGGCGCCCAGCGCCGCCATCGCCAGCAGCCCTGCCGTGATCTGCTGGAAGCCCGCGTTCCAGGCCGGGTCCCACTTGCGGTCGTACTTGTAGGAGAAGAGGTTCTTCCAGTGCTGCGGGTCGCTCACGAGATCCCACCCGATCACCCCGATCAACCCCACCGCCAACGCCACCAGCAGCCCGCCCGCCCACCCGCGCCCCGGCGTCGCGTCCTCGTCCTCCCCCTGGGCCTCGCTCAAGAGGAGGGCGATGAGCATCGCCAGCGCCGGCACCGCCGGGAAGCAGTAGTGGTGGAACTTCGTGCTGGAGAGCGTGAAGAGCGTGAAGGTGAAGATCGCCCAGATCGCCAGGAAGAGGCGCGCGTGCGCCCGATCCCCTCCCTCCTCCAACCCCCGGACCACAAAGAGCCGCGCCAGCGCCGCCGGCAAGAACCCCACCCACGGCCAGAGCCCGTAGCCGAGCCACTTGACGTAGTGCTCGAAGGAGCCGCTGTCGATCTGGTGGACCCCCGCCGAGAGACGCTTGAAGTGATCATGCACGAAGAAGCGCTGATAGAACGCGTTGCCGTGCCGCACCAACATCGCGACATACCAGGGGAAGGTCACCGCGATGAAGAGGAGCGGCCCCCGGAGCAGCTCCATCTCCCGCAGCCGACGCCACTGCCCCGTCAACACCAGGTAGAGGAAGATGAAGGCCCCCGGCAGCAAGAACCCCAGCAGCCCCTTCGCCAGCGTCGCCAGCCCCACGAAGAGATAGAACCCCAACATGTAGAGCCGCTGCATCCGCAGCCCCTCGCCGCTCCGCAGCGCGCTCCCCACCGAGATCAGGAGGAGCGCCCCGTAGAGCACCGCCTGCGTCGGACCCCAGGCGAAGAACGCCCCCACCGGCCCCCACTCCCCGCGCCAGCCCGCCAGCCCCGCGCCGATCAACCCCAGCTGCGGCCCCACCAGCAAGAGCGCCACCCCCCCCAGCAAGAGCGCGCCCAGGCGCGACGGCGCCTCGTCCCGATCCCGACCGAAGAGGCCCATCATGAAGCAGCAGAGGCCGATGGTCATGTTCCCCACAAAGGGCATGTCCGTCTGCGCCTGCCGCGAGAGGAAGAAGTAGAAGGGGCTCGTCGCCAGCACCAACGCCATCCACCAGGCCGCCCGGCGCCCCCAGATGCGCTCCCCCGCGCTCCAGCCCGCCACGACCCCGCCCACCGCCACCAGCGTCACCCCAAGCCGGATGCCCCACTCCGAGAAGCCGAACGTCTCCAGGCCAAGCGCCATCAGCCACATCAAGAGGATCGGCTTGGAGAAGAACCACGTCCCCTCCTGACCCCCCTGCGCGTTCTTCCAATGGCTCCCCCACCAGGTCGAGATCCAGTCCCCGCGCTCCGTCAGCTGCCGCCCCACCTCGCCGTAGTGCGTCTCCCAGGGGTCCCAGAGGCCGAAGGAGCCCAGGAAGGGGAGGAAGAGGAGCAGCGTCAGCCCCAGCACCAGGAGGCGGTCGCGCCACACCGCGCGCTCCTCCAGGCGGAGCCAGGGTTGATCGCGGAGGCGTCGGCGCTGCGGCGCCTGAGGGGTCGATGCGTCGTCTTGGGTCATGGCGTCCTGTGCTGGGTCGCGCTCACTCTGCCCCGCAGGGTTCTAGGCCAAGGGTCCCGAGGTCGTCAAGGGCGAGCCCGAGGCGTTGACTCCCGCGCCCGGGAGTGTTGGAGTGCTGCCCACCCCGCGCCGCCCCGGCGCGGCCGCACCAACACCCGCTCACAAGAGGCATGGGGTATGACGCGCCTGCGCTATTTTGAGTTCAACTCGCTGCTGGGTGTGATCTTCGACCAGAGGTACAAGATCAGCGCGCTCCTCGGGGAGGGCGGGCAGGCCGGGGTGTTTCGGGCCTGGGACCGCCAGGAGCGCCGCAGCGTCGCGCTGAAGGTGCTGCGCCCGGACAGCGGCGAGGGCGCCGCGCGCTTCAAGCGCTTCGAGCGGGAGGCGTTCGCGCTGATGCAGCTGGATCACCCCAACTGCGTCCGGGTCTACGCCAGCGGCCAGGACGCGGAGCTTGGGCTGCACTACATGGCGATGGAGCTGGTGCAGGGCCAGCCCCTCGATCTCTTCATCCGCTTCCCGATGACGCTGCGGCAGCTGCTGCGCGTCGCGCGGGGGATCGCGCAGGGGCTCGGGGAGGCCCACCGTCGCGGGATCGTCCACCGGGACATGAAGCCCGAGAACGTCCTGCTGACCCCGCAGGGGCGCGACCCGCTGCACCGTCCGGTGATCCTGGACTTCGGGATCGCGAAGTTTGACGAAGAGTATCAGATGACGGTCCTGACGGGCTCGGAGATGGTCCTCGGGACCGTCCACTACATGTCCCCCGAGCAGGCCCAGGGGCAGGCCCTGGGGACGGCGGCGGACATCTACGCGCTGGGGGTCGTGCTCTTTGAGCTGGTCACCGGGCAGACCCCGTTTGAGGGGACGCCGATCCAGATCCTCCGCCACCACATCGCGACCCCGGTCCCGCCGATGCACCCGCGGGCGTGCCTCCGGGAGATCGGCGCGCTGGAGGGCGTCATCCGGCGCTGCATGGCCAAGGACGCCGCCGCGCGCTACCCCCACGGGGACGCGCTGGCCGAGGCGCTGGCCGAGGTCGAGGCCACGCTGGAGCACGCGCCCCTCCACGCCGCAGGGGCCTGCTTCGATCTGGACCCGGCCCGCGGCGAGGTGCTCCTGGGGTTCGCAGACGGCGCGTGCGAGGTGCGGAGCCTGGAGAGCGGCGCCCGCCGCTTCCGCGTGGCGCTCCAGCCCAGCGCCCCGGTGGCCGTGGCCCTCGGGCCGCTCCCAGGCGAGGCCCTGAGCGCGGACGCCGAGGGCGTCCTGCGCTGCTTCAGCCGCCAGAGCGGCGCCCTCCTCTGGGAGAGCTGCCCCCTCGGCGTCCCCCTCACCGCGCTGGCGTGCTCGCCGGTGGGCGGGGTGTACGCCATCGCTGGGGCGGACGGGCGGGTGCAGGTCCTGGGGGCCAGCGCCTCGGCGCCGCTGGCGGAGCTGCGCTCGCACCGGGGGCCGGTGAACCGCCTCTGCTTCGACCCCACGGGCTGCACGCTGATCTCGGCGGGGGAGGACGGGGCGGTGCTGGTGTGGGACGTGGGGGAGATGGAGCTGCGCAACCGCTTCGCCGTGGAGGGGAGCGCCGCCACCGCCGTCGCGCTCCACCCCGCCAGCGGCCTCTTGGCGATGGGCAGCGACACCGGCCGCGTCACCCTGGGGCACCTGGAGGGCGAGCGTCGCCCGGTGACCTTCTTCGCCCACGCCGCCGAGGTCCGCGGCCTGGCCTTCCTGGATCGCCCCGGCGATGCGGTGGATCTCTACTCGGCGGGGCTGGACGGGGAGCTGCGCCAGTGGTCCACGCAGGACGGCGCCTCGCGGCCCTGGGCGGGGCTCCACCCCGAGGGCCTGCGGGACGCGCGCTGGCTGCGCGAGGGCGCCGCGCTCGTCCTCTGCGACGGCCTGCTCCTCGGGTGGGAGGAGAGCTTCTACGATGAGCTGGGCATCGTGCCGGATCGCTACCTCTCCCCCCTCAACGGGCAGGGGTGGACCTGGTCCTAGCGCTCAGATCGCCAGCGAGAGCTGCGGCTCCAGGCAGCGGGCGATGGTGGCGACCAGATCGTGCCGATCGATGAGATCGGTCATGTAGTCCATCTTGGAGGTGTGAAACACAAGGACGGGAGAGAGGTCATATCTCTCGATCCAGCCCTCGTAAAGGTTGTGGAGCTTGCGGATATAGGCCAGGGGGATGTCCTGCTCCATAGGGCGGCCGCGCTTCTTGATGCGCTGGCGGACGGTGCGCACGTCGCAGTGGAGGTAGATCATGAGGTCCGGCGGGCGGAGGACGTCGCGGATGGAGTCGTAGAGGCCGCGGTAGGTGAGGTAGTCCCGCTTCTCCATGATGCGGGAGCGGTAGAGGTTCTCCGCGAAGATCTCGGCGTCCTCCCAGATGGTGCGGTCCTGGATGACGTTGTGGGCGCAGGCGTCGATGGAGCGGTGGAGGCGGTACTTGGCCGAGAGGAAGTAGATCTGGGACTGGAAGGACCAGCGCGTCATGTCCCCGTAGAAGTCGCCCAGGTAGGGGTTCTGCTCGTTGGGCTCGAAGTAGGGCTCCAGATCGAAGCGTTGGCAGAGGAACTCGACGAGGCTGGACTTGCCAGCGCCAATGTTTCCGGAGACTGCGAGGTAGCGACGGTGGGTCATGGAGCCTGGTGGGGTGGGGGGTGGGCCCCGGGTG